>JAFGPH010000539.1 GCA_016926135.1 Deltaproteobacteria bacterium | reverse complement strand
TGATGCCGCCGATGAAGACCCCGATGACCACATACGGATTGGTGAGATCAATGATCGAGAGACCCGCAGACTGTGTGAAGGCCACAAACAGGGCAAGGGCCGTGAGGGCTGCGGATCCGATGGCAAATCCTTTCCCGATGGCCGCGGTCGTGTTGCCGAGGGCGTCCAGGCTGTCCGTGATCTTCCTGGTCTCGGGCCCGAGGTGGGACATCTCGGAGATGCCCCCCGCATTGTCGGCAATGGGTCCGTAAGCATCCACGGTCATGGTCGCACCGACCGTGGCGAGCATACCGAGGGCCGAGATACCAACCCCATAGATCCCGGCCGTCTTATACCCGATGAAGGTGGCCACACAGATGCCGAGGATGGGCAGGTAGGTGGACCGCATGCCCACCGCCAACCCGGCGATCACCACTGTGGCCGGCCCTGTTGCGGACTGGCCTGCAATGTGCCTGACCGGGGGTCCGGAGGTATAGTACTCCGCGAGGAGGCCGATGGCGATACCGCAGCACAGACCGGAGACAACCGCCCAGAATACGCCGAAGGGCATACCCAGGGCGCTCACGAGAAGGGCGCTGAGGATCACGAAGACGCCGGCTGCCACAAAGGTCGTGTACCGCAGGGCCCCTGCCGGGTTCCCCGAGGAGAAGAGCTTGATCGAGAAGATGCCGATAAAGGAACTGATGAGACCCGACATGGCGATCAGCACGGGAGCGGCCATGTACTTCAACTTGATCGCCTGGGCCGTCATCCCCTTGAGGGCCGGGAAGCTCTTCACGAACGCGGCCAGGGTTTCCGGTGTATTGATGGTGAGGGTCGCGCCGATGGCGATGGTGGCAATCACCGATCCCACGTAGGACTCGAAGATGTCCGCGCCCATCCCGGCGATATCCCCCACGTTATCGCCCACGTTGTCCGCGATGACGCCGGGGTTTCTGGGGTCGTCTTCGGGTATCCCCGCCTCCACCTTCCCCACCAGGTCGGCGCCCACGTCGGCCGCCTTGGTGTAGATACCGCCGCCCACACGGGCAAAGAGGGCGATGGAACTCGCGCCCATGGCAAAGCCGTTGATGTACTGAGCCGTCTGCGGATCACCTCCGTAGATCCAGAACCAGAAGCCGAACCCGAGAAGACCCAGGCTGGCCACGGATAAACCCATCACAGAGCCCGAGAAGTAGGAGACGATCAGTGCCTTGCCCTGGCCGTGCTTGTTGGCAGCCTCAGCGGTTCGGGAATTTCCCTTGGTCGCAGCCGTCATGCCCGAGAACCCCGCAGCCATGGAACAGAGCGCCCCGGTCAGGAACGCGACGGCCGTCTTAACGGAAATCGCCAGGGCCAGTATGATAAACACGGCAATAATGAAGAAGATCAGCACAGAGTACTCCTTCTTCAAAAAGGCCATGGCCCCCTTGTGGATCATCCCCTCCAGTTCCTGCATGAGGGGAGATCCGTTCGGCTGGGCCTTGACATACTGGTAAATGAAATATGCGATAATGAGACCTACAATCCCCAAAAACGGAGCAACCCACGTTAACCCCTGCATCGGTCATCTTCCTCCTTTTGTCCCAGATTTTGCCAGTTTACATGACTCATTGCCTTTTCCACACCCTCCGAAACGAACAACTCGCACGCCTCGGTCGCGACCTGCACCACCCTATCGATTACCTCATCCTCGTCTCTGTAAAAGGGCGTAAGCACGAACTCTTCCACCTGTTCCAGGTAACGCGGCCGGCCTACGCCGATCCTCACGCGGGCAAACTGCCGGGTCCCCAAGTGGTCTATGACCGACTGGATCCCTTTATGCCCACCGCCCCCCCTGTTCCTGGCAACCCTGATCCTGCCCACCGGAAGATCGATATCGTCGTGGACGATCAGGATGTCCCTTGTGTCGATGCGGTAGTACTCGACACAGGCCTTCAGCGCCAGGCCGCTCAGGTTCATGAAGGTCAGAGGACAGAGCAGGATCGCCCCTTTACCCCCAAGCGCGGTCTGGCAGCTTCTGGAATGAAACCGCCTGCCCCTCAGGGCGAAACCCAGGGAACGGGCCCACTGCTCGATCACCCTGAAGCCCACGTTGTGGCGGGTGTGCGCGTATTTCTGCCCGGGATTGCCGAGACCTGCGATCAGAACCACTTCCTCAAAGAGCCCTATTCACCCCCTTTCCCCGATCATTCGCTCTTCTCCTCGGACGGCTCCTCCGCCTCCTTTTCTTCTCCCTCCTCTTCGCCCTTGGCCGCCTTCACGGCAGGGGCGGCCACCACGGCCACGGTCAGACCTCCGTCCATGCCCGTCCTGATCCCCTGTGGAAGCGAGACATCCCGGAGGTGCAGGGCATCTCCCACATCGAGCCCCGACACATCCGCTTCGATCTGGTCCACCAGACTGGAAGGCAGGCAGGAAACGGTGAGTTCCCTGACGGTGTGCTCCAGAATCCCGCCCTTGGTCACACCCACAGGCACATTGACCAGGTGGAGAGGGATCTGAAACGTCACCTCCTTGTCCATGGGGATTTCGTAGAAGTCGGCATGGTAGTAAACGGGATTCACGGGGTGGACCTGAAGCTCTTTAAGGATCACCGTCCTCTTTTCACTACCGCCGTCCGACAGGATCTCGAGTTCGAGAATGATATTTTCGCTGGCCGCATGCTTCAGGACCTTTTCCAGATCCTTGACGCCTACCGTCAGCTTCAGGGAGTCCCCGTGGGGGCCGTAAAAGATCGCCGGGATTTGGCTGGCTTGCCTCAGCCTTCGGGCGGTCTCTTTGCCTACGCCCTCCCTGGTGCGAGCCGCTAAAGTGAGTTGCGTCATTGGTTTCCTCCTTACACGAACAGATTGCTCACAGAGTCGGAGTTGTAACTCCTCTTGATGGTCTCCCCCAGCATCTCAGCCACGGAGAGCACGGTTATCTTGGAACACTTCCGGGCCCTTTCGCTCAGGGGCACGGTATTGGTCACCACGAGCTCGTCAATGGACGAGTTCTCGATCCTTTCGATCGCAGGCCCGGAGAGGATCGCATGGGTGCAGCACGCGTAGATCTTCCGCGTCTTCCTTTGCATGAGCGCCCCGGCCGCCTGGGTGAGGGTCCCGGCCGTGTCCACCATGTCATCCAGGATGACGACGGTTTTGCCTTCCACTTCGCCGATGATGTTCATCGCTTCAGCCACATTGGGGGCATCCCGCCTCTTGTCGATGATGGCCAGTGAGGCCTCCAGGCGCTTGGCAAAGGCCCGCGCCCTCTCCACGCCTCCGGCATCCGGAGATACAACGACCAGGTTGTTTTCGAAGTGGCTGCGAATATGGGTCAGCAGGATGGGAGCGGCAAAGATGTTGTCCACGGGGATGTTGAAATACCCCTGGATCTGTCCGACATGCAAGTCCATGGAGACCATCTTGTTTACCCCGGCCACCGTGATGAGGTCGGCCACGAGCTTCGCGCTGATCGGAACCCTGGGTTTCACCTTCCGGTCCTGGCGCCCGTAACCATAATAGGGGATGACCGCAGAAATCCTGCGGGCGGAAGCGCGTTTGAGGGCATCCACGATAATCAGGAGCTGCATAAGGTTATCATTCACCGGGGGACAGGTGGACTGGATCACGAAGACGTCGCTGCCCCTGACGTTCTCATGGATCTCAATCTGGGTTTCCCCGTCGCTGAAGGTCTTGGCGGTAATCTCCACCGGTTCGATCCCCAGGTACCGGCATACCTCATCCGAGAGGGCAGGATTGGACGTACCGCTGATGACCTTCATGGATTCTCCTCACTGGCTGGGGTGGGAGGATTCGAACCTCCGAATGCGGGCTCCAAAGGCCCGTGTCTTACCGCTTGACGACACCCCATCCGGCTTCATTGATCATGGTTTCGGCCTTTCCCAATCCGCAACCATAAAAACATCCCCCAGGTTATGGGAGATGACATGCTGCCGCGCAAAGGCAGCCTTCTCAAGGCTATCGTAGATCCCGAAAACACCTGCCCCACTCCCCGACATAAGGGCCCCCGCTGCCCCTGACTCTATTAAGTGTCGCTTGATCGTCTCGATGATGGGGAAGCTGGCCGAGGTTACGGCCTCTAAGTCATTCTCAAGGATGTGGGCAACCGCAAGGGGAACGGTCTTTAACATATTCTTAATATAATGATATTCGTCCCTTGTCAACTCTTTTAATCTGTATTTCCCGTAGACCCAGGCCGTTGAAATCCTTATGGGAGGGCTGACGATCACGTACCAGTGTCTCGGCCACCCCTCCAGGGGTTCAAGGATTTCCCCGATACCACGCGCCAGGGCGGGCCTGCCTTCCAGAAAAAAGGGGACATCGGCGCCCAGCCCTGTACCCACATCATGAAGATCCTCTGCCGACAGGGGTCTGCCGCAGAAATCGTTCAGCCAGAGAAGCACGGCAGCCGCGTCACTGCTTCCCCCGCCAAGACCTGCGGCCACAGGGATCCGTTTGCTGAGCTTCATCTGAAGCCCCATCCGGATCCCGCTTCTGGTCAGAAACGCCCTGGCAGCCCTCATCACGAGGTTGGTGTCGTCGGCGGGGATTTCGTATCCCTGGCAGGTAAGGCTTAAGCCCGGAGAGGAGACCACCCTCGTTTCCAGAAGATCGCAGAGATCCACAGGCACCATAAGGGTAACCAGCTCGTGGTAGCCGTCCGCTCGGCGGCCGGTAACCTTCAGCCTGAGGTTCAGCTTCGCAGGCGCCTGTATGGTGC
>JAFGPH010000538.1 GCA_016926135.1 Deltaproteobacteria bacterium | reverse complement strand
TTGATGTCGTAACCGATGACATTGCAGCCGACCCGGTTGGCCTCAAGAAGCGGTATCCCTCCCCCCATGAACGGATCGGCGATACGTATTCCTGACAGGTCATTCGCCTGATAAAACACTTCCCGTAAGGGATGGGATGAGAATTCCGCAAGGAGGAGCCCTCGAAAAAGGGTGCCCGGGCGACGCGCAAACCACTTGTGGACGGCGATGACAGGCCTATAGTTCTGCTGGATCTGCTTCTCTCTCAAAGCCAGATCCGCAATGAACGGTACGTCGAAATCGTGCTCGATCATCTCGCCACCCGCAGCCTCCGTCACCGATGAAGTATAGGGGAGCAGGTGAGAGGTGTCAAGGAAGGGAGACCCCCTGAACCAGAGGGAAAGACCGTCTGCCTGAAAGACGTCTGCCTACCTGACTTTGCTTCCTGGGAGGGCGGAGCCGTCCGGTGCGAGCAGGTGCACGCCGTTCTTGTCCTCGGCCGCCAGGACCATGCCCCGGGATTCCACCCCCATCAGTTTGGCGGGTTCGAGATTGGCGAGGAGCAACACCTGTTTCCCCACAAGCTCCTCCTGCCGGTAGTGGCCCGCAATCCCGGCCACGACGGTCCTCTCCTCGCCGATATCCACCAAGAGCTTCAGGAGCTTCTTGGAGCCCTTGATCGCCTCAGCACTCCTGATGGTGCCAATCCTCAGATCCAGGTCCCGGAACGCCTCAATCGAGACTGGCTTCTTATCCCCGCCGGACGGCGCCGGTTTGGAGGCATCCTCCTGCGCGGGCTTTTCCGTGCCCTTCCCCTCCACGCGGGGAAAGAGGTGTGGGGCCTGCGAGACGGCCCTGACGGGTCTTTGCTCTCCCCAGCGGCGCAGGTCGTCCAGGCTCAAGTCCCTGCCTGCCTCCTCGAACCCCAGATAGTCCAGGATCTTTTCGGAGGTCCCGGGCATGAAGGGCCGGAGGAGAACGGCCGTCACCTTCAGGGATTCCATGATCGTACCGAGCACCGTGGACAAACGCTCCCGGTTCGACTTGGCGAGGACCCACGGTTCCTGGGTGACGATGTAGCGGTTCACCTTTCCGATCACTTCCCATATGGCGATGAGGGCCTTGTGGAAGCCCAGTTCCTCCATGAAATCCCTGTATCTGTCGATCAACCCCAACACGTCCGCCTTCAGTTCCCGATCCGCCTCATCCAAATCCCCCGGTACCGGGGCGTGCCCCTGGAAGTACTTCTGGACCATGGTGAGGCTTCTGGCCAGGAGATTCCCCAGGTCATTGGCCAGGTCGGCATTAATCCGGGCCACCAGGGCCTCCTCGCTGAACTCCGAATCGAGACCGAATACCATCTCCCGGAGCAGGAAGTACCGGAAGGCATCCAGACCATAGATGTCCGCCAGTTCCAGAGGCTTCACCACGTTTCCCAGACTCTTGGACATCTTCCCCTCATTGACGTTCCAGTATCCGTGCACGTTGAGGTGACGGTAGGGTTCAATCCCCGCGGATTTCAGCATGCACGGCCAGTAGATGCCATGGGGCTTCAGGATGTCTTTGGCGACGATGTGCTGCGCGACGGGCCAGAATCTCTGGTAGAGCGATCCCCCGGGAAACCCCAGGGCGGAGACGTAGTTAATCAGGGCATCAAACCATACGTAGGTGACGTAGTTTTCGTCGAAGGGGAGCGTGATCCCCCAGGTGAGCCTCGACTTGGGACGGGAAATGCACAGATCCTCCAGGGGCTCTTTCAGGAAGGAGAGAACCTCGTTTCGGTATCTCTCCGGCCGGATGAAATCGGGGTTCCGGCGGATATGATCGATGAGCCAGTCCTGGTATTGGCTCATACGGAAGAAGTAATTCGATTCCCTGATCAGTTCCGGCTCTCTCTGGTGGTCGGGACACTTCCCGGCCACCAGTTCCCGCTCCGTGTAAAAACGCTCGCACCCGAAGCAGTAAAGGCCCTCGTACTCGCTGAAGTAAATGTCTCCGACCTCCTTCACCCTGGTGAGAATGGTCGCCACCACGTCCCGGTGCCTTTGTTCCGTGGTCCGGATGAAGTCGTCGTTCTCAATGTGGAGTCTGGGCCATAGCGCCCTGAACAGTGCGCTGTTCCGGTCCACCAGGTCCTGGACCGGCTGGCCGCAGGACTCGGCGGCCTTGACGATCTTGTCCCCGTGTTCGTCCGTGCCGGTAAGGAAGTAGGTTTCCCGGGAAGCCAGCTTGTGGAAACGGGCCATCACATCAGCAACCACGGTGGTATAGGCGTGCCCCAGGTGAGGTTCCGCATTCACGTAGTAGATGGGTGTGGTCACATAGAATCGTCCGCTCAAGGTTTTATCGCCTCCTCCTTTTCTCACCGGGTGCTCCCCCTCTCCTGCCGGTTCTCTCCCCTGGTGATCTCCTCATAGGAGATTTCCTTTTCTTCACCCGATTCCAGCATGACCGTCAGCCGACCCCTCAAAACGTTCTGCCGGATGACCTTCCCTTCGCCGTGGACGGTTTTCACCTTTTTTCCCACCTTGGGGACGCCCTTCTTCGCGGCTTCATAGTAGTGGTACTCGTAACTGAGGCAGCACATCAACCTCCCGCACATACCGGAGATCTTGGCCGGGTTCAGGGAGAGGTTCTGTTCCTTCGCCATCTTGATGGAGACAGGATCGAAGTTGGCCAGGAAGCTGGCGCAGCAAAGCTGGCGCCCGCAATTGCCCAATCCGCCCACCATCTTGGCCTGGTGGCGCACCCCGATTTGCCTCATCTCGATCCTTGTACGGAATCTCTGTACGAGGTCCTTGACGAGTTCCCTGAAATCGACCCTTCCCTCGGCCGTGAAATAGACCATGACCTTGCTGCCGTCAAAGAGACGGTCCACAGAGATCAGGTTCATGGGGAGGGCCTTTTCCTTGATCTTCTCATAACAATATACGTGGACCTCGTTTTCCATCCGTCGATTCTGCTCATAGGCCTCCAGGTCCTGCTCCCCGGCCTGTCTGTGCACCTTGGGCAGAGATTTTTCCACATCCCGGCTTGACCCGTTCTTGGGCTCGGAACAGACCACCCCTATGGCCAGACCGAACTCCGTCTCCACAAGCACCTTGTCCCCCTTCCGGAGGACAAAGTCCGCCGTATCAAAGCATCCCACCCTGCCGTACTTGGTAAACCGAACATCCACCACCTTGCCCATGTGTTCTCCGCGAGATCTGTGTGAGATCTATCTTTTCCCCATGCATCCCTTCAATGCAAGCAGGAGATTCTCCATCAGGAGATCCAGGTTCCTGAACCGACGCAGATCCTTCTCCGCCTGATCCAGCAGGCGGAAGGCCTCCATCAGCGCATCTATTCTAGAGCCCCCGAAGGTCTTTTTCAACTCCTCCCGAAAATCCGCATTCATGAGCAGGCCTTCAGGTCCCTCTGTGTTCAGCAGGAGAGCGTCCCTTGTCCATGTCTTCCAGAGGCTCAATGCCTCGGCAATCTCCGCAGACCCTCTTTCCGGGCCTGGGCCCTGATCCTTTTTTCCCCTGCCCCGCATGGCCAGGGCCAGGCGGAGGACCTCTTCGTCGGAAAGGGTCGGAAGGCCCTGAAACTCCGACAGGTACCGGCGCCTCCTGCCAAGATAGTCCTCCTCCCACATTCGAAGGGCCCTTCCCAGGCTCCCTTCGGAGAGCTTCGCCAGCAGCAACGCCTTTTCTTCATCCACCCCTTTCCTCTCTGCCAGCCACTCCTTGATCAATCCCACGGGAATAGGCCGGAAGTTCACCTTCTGGCAGCGGGAAACGATGGTGGGGAGGAGCTTCGACGGATCAGAGGCGTTCAGGATCAGGATGTTCCCCGGGGGGGGCTCCTCCAGGGTCTTCAGAAAGGCATTGGAGGCCTCTTCCGTCATCAGCTCAGCCTGGCGCACCACAGTCACCCTGTAACGGCCGTACTGGGGCTTGTAACCGAGCACCCTCTCCAGGTCCCGGATCTTCTCGATCTTGATGCTCTGGCCCTCCGGGTGGATGATGACCAGGTCCCCGATATTCCCCGACCGCAGCCATTTGCAGGCACGGCACCGTCCGCACCCTTCCCCGCTCACGGGTTCGAGGCAGTTGATGGCCTGTGTAAGGGCCACGGCCGTAGTGGTCTTGCCCACCCCCGGTATCCCGACGAACAGATAGCCGTGGGGAATCTTCTCCATCAGGATGACTTGTTTCAGGAATCGAACGGCCCAATCCTGGCCAAGAATCTGTGAAAAGGATAAATGCTCCATGATCTCGTCTGCGGGTACCCGAGGCGCCTCAGGGGGGGAGGAGGGCTTCAATATGACGACAGATCGCCGCTTCGATCTCCCCTTGCGTTCCACTCGCCTCAATCACGATGAACCGCTCCGGCTCCCTTCGGGCAAGCTGCAGGTAGGCCTTTCTCACCTTGCGGTGAAAAGACAGGTGTTCCCGTTCAAAACGATCCTGGCCTCTTTGCGCAGGGGACAAGTTGCGCTTCAAGGCCCTCCTCAGGCCCGTCTCCACGGGAAGATCCAGGAGAAAAGTGCGGCGGGGGCGGATGCCCCCGGTGAGAATCTCATTGATGATGCGAATCATCTCCGTATCCTGCCCCCTGGCCCACCCCTGATAGACCTCTGTGGCATCCATAAATCTGTCACAGAGAACCCACTTGCCCTGCCTGAGGGCAGGCCGGATCACCTCCTCCACGTGCTGGGCCCTGTCGGCAGCGTAGAGCATCCATTCCGCGACAGGTGAAAGATGCCTGTTCCTGGCATCCAAAAGCATCCTCCGAATGCCCTGCCCGATGGCGGTCCCGCCAGGCTCCTTGGTCGTGAGGACGGGGACACCCCGTCTGCCGAGACGTTTGGCCAAGCGTCTGATCTGGGTGGTTTTTCCACACCCCTCAATACCTTCAAAAGTGATGAACAGTCCTTTTTTCCCAGCTCTCATAGAGGCTCCAGAGTGAGAGGGAGTATAGAGAATACGAGGGTATTAATCAAGGATTCATGTGGGATCGCCAAAAGCGGAATGGGGAGGGTTATTTTGTTGACAAAGCCGAAAAAATGGGTACTTTACCGTGACAATCTTCAGCCAGTGCCCCGGTTCCCTTTGTAAAACCTCTCATGAAATCCGTTTGAGTCCGGTTCCAGCCTTTACCGGCGGAGGATTCAGATCCGATGAGCGGCATGAGGAAAAAGGCCAAAAAGACAGACAAAAAGACCACGGCTAAAAAGGTCCTCCCAAAGAAGGCATCCGCAAAGAAGGTCTCGACAAAAAAGGCCCCGCCTAAGAAAAAGCCGAAACCCAAGAAGGCCCAGGTGAAGAAAACCGACGTTCGTCGCGAGAAAACGCCCAGACGGGCTGAACCGAAAAAGACCCAGGTAACGCCCAGGCGCAAGGCCGACTTCCGTGCCACCTTTCTCGAAAGCCTCCAGGAGAAGAAGGAGGAGATCAAAGACACCCTGGACCGTCTAAGGAAGAGCCGCAGTGAATACAGCGGTCAGCTCACAGCCGGGGAGTTCATCGACGAGGTGGATGACGCCCAGCGCGAGATCTCGGCATACAGCCACTACAGCCTCATAGAACGAAAGATCGCGGAACTGCGAAAGGTGGACCTGCTGATCGAGAGGGTCTCCAAGGATGAGGAATTCGGCCTGTGCGAGGAGTGCGGCAATCCCATTCCCAAGGAGCGCCTGATGATCCTTCCGGAAGCGACCCTCTGTGTACCCTGTCAGAGGGAGCTCGAAAAAATGGACCAGAGAAGATCCATGCTTAGCCGGGGGACACCCAGCTTCGGAACCCGGCGGGAGGTGGACTGGGAGCCCGGCGGGGGGTCCGAGGAGGACGAGAACCTCCTCATCGAATACCATATCGGCAGCCTGCCCGAGGTGGACATCGAAGAATCGGAGGTCGAAAACCAGCCCGAGGAAAAGGAGGAAAAGGAGTAG
>JAFGPH010000537.1 GCA_016926135.1 Deltaproteobacteria bacterium | reverse complement strand
TTGAGGATGAGTTCGTACACCTCCTGCATCCCCTGGCTTTTGCCGATCAGGTTTCCGAAGCGGTATCTCTCCTTCATGGAAGACCGGAGGGTGATATTCTCCGCGCGCAGGATATCCGCTTCTTCCTGAAGTGCCTGTTCCCGCAATATCCTGTCGGTCACATCCCTCAGGGTGGAGAGCACGGCCGGCCTTCCCTTGAACTGGATAAGCCCATGCTGCCCCTCTACCCAGAGGGTCTTCCCGCCTTCGAGGACACAGGATGCCCTGAAGGACTTTTCGACATTCATTTCCGATTCCGTCACCTTGAAGATCTCACCGTCGCACCTCAAGAGGCCCATGGAGGACAGCTCATCCATGGATTTTCCTATGATCTCCCCGAGACCCTTGATGCCGAATATGGCCCCAAAGGCACGGTTTGCATAGAGGATTTCTCCGTTCTGGGAAACGATCACGCCGTCCGCCACGTTTTCGGCCAGGGTGCGATATCGCTCTTCGCTTTCTCTCAGGGATTTTTCCGCGTATTTCAGCCAGACAATCTTTCCCAGTTTCTCGCCGATGGCCTTGATCAGCTTCAGCTCTTCTCTGAGGAAGGGGCCCCTGTAACACTCCGGTCTCTCTTCCCTGTAGTATACCTCGAAGGTACCCTTGCGTTCGCCGTTGGCCACGATGTCCGTCTGGAGCCTCCAGGGACTCTCCCTGAACGCGTCACTCTCAAAAACGTCGCCGTCCAGGGTGACCCGTGCGCATGTGATCTCAGGATACTGCCATGCGGCGGGAATGAGATTGACCGTCTGCCGAAGGATTTCTCCCAGTGAGACGCCCGGCCTCTCCAGGAGTCCGGAGATCGCATAAAGGCAGTTCAATTCCTTGATTCTCTCCCCGAGCTCATGTGTGAGTTCCCGAACCTTCTGGTCGATGACCTTCTCATCCTTCCCTGGATTCATGCTCGAAACACTCCTCGTTGAGCTCAGAGAAATTCATGGCGCTTGAGATGCATTATAGGATGAAAGCGCTCACAAGAAAAGCCGCAGCCTACATGGCGTAATGATCGAATCCGGGCAGCCGCAGACGATTTTCCAGTCTGTTGAGCATTGCGCCCGCAAGAGTGGTGAGAACCAGGTAGGCGACGCCGATGATCAGGAAGATCTCCGTGTACTTGAATGTTTCCGAGGCGATGATCTTTCCCTCCCCCGTGAGTTCGATACAGGTAATCATGTAGGCCAGGGAGGAGTACTTGATGAGATAGACGATCTCGTTGCCGCACCCGGGAAGGGCCAGGCGAAAGGCCTGGGGCAGGATAATGGAGAGCACCATTCGCAGTTTGGAGAACCCGAGGGCCTGGGCGGCTAGGAGCTGGCCCCTGCGGATCGAGAGAAAGGCCCCCCTCACGTATTCGGAGTGATAGGCCCCGCTGCAGAGGGAAAAACCGATGACCGCAGCCACAAAGGGGTTCAGATAGATCCCCACGTGGGGGAGACCGAAATACCAGATGAAGAGCTGCACCACGAGGGGAAAGCCACGGAAGATGACCACATAGAGGTCGGCCAGGGCTCCGACCCACCTCTGCCCATACACCCTGAGTGCGCCCACAAGGAATCCGATGAGGAGGCCGGCCAGGCCGGAGGGGATAATGAGCTGGATGCTCACCAGGAGTCCCCTCATGAGGGCCGGGACGACCTCATCCTGGATGAAGAGCAGCTCTTCCATCTCAGCGGGAATCTCCGTAGAGGGCCATGAGCTTGGAGCAGAACTCCCTCGTCCTCTCGCAGCTTGCCCGGGTGAAGATCTCCGAGGGCGGCCCTTTCTCCACCACGGCGCCGTCCTCCATGAAGATGATCTCCTCTGCAAAGTCGCTCGCGAAGCCCAACTGATGGGTGGCGATGATCATGGTCATTCCCTCGGTGGCGAGCTTTCTGAGCACGGAGAGGACCTCGGTGATGAGTTCCGGGTCCAGGGCGGAGGTGGGTTCGTCCAGGAGCATCACCTTGGGGTCCATAGCCAGGGCCCGCGCGATGGAGACGCGCTGCTTCTGGCCCCCGGAGAGCTGGGCGGGATACTTGGAAACATGCTCCCTGAGGCCCACCCGCACGAGTTCCATCATGGCCCTCTCGCGGGCCTCCTCCCTTTTCATCCCCTTCACGCGCACGAGAGCGATCTCCACATTGCCCAGGGTGGTGAGGTGGTCGAAAAGATTGAAGTCCTGGAAGATCATGCCGACCTTCTGCCGGTAGGCATAGAGATCCTTCTTGCGGGTATGGTCGATCTCCGAGCCGTCCAGGAAGACACGGCCCCCGTCCGGCATGACCAGGAAGTTGATGCACTGCAGGAAGGTGCTCTTCCCGGCGCCGGAAGGTCCGATCAGCACCTTCAGGTCTCCCTCGTTCACGGTGAGGGAGGCATCCCTCAAAACGGCCTTGGAACCGTACCTCTTGCTAAGTCCCTCGACCCTCAGAACTGGAATTTTTTCCGCCATGACAGAACCGTCCTCATCGGGAATACCCGTGGATCCTTACCCTCTCTTCCAGGGTTCTGAGCCCCCTGGTGCCGAGGTAGGTGAGCAACAGGAAGATCAGGCCCGCAGTAAAATAAAGGGGAAGGTGCTGGTAGGTCCTGGATGCCACGAAGTGGGCTCGGGCCATGACCTCTGCCACGCCCAGGGCGTAAGCCACCGCCGAGTCCTTAAGCACGATGGAGTACTCGTTGGACCATCCGGGGAGGGAAAGCCTTAGGGCCTGGGGCAGGATGACGAAGAGGATCGCCTTCGCGTCGCTCATGCCCAGAGCCCTGGCAGCCTTCAGTTGCCCCACCGGTAGGGAAAGAATGGCCCCCCGGAAGATCTGGGACTGGTAGGCAGAGCTGATGAGACCCAGGACGATCACTGCTGCTGTGAAGGCGGAAAGATTGATGCCCAGCAGGGAGAAGAGCCCGAAATAGAAGAGGAAGAGGAGCACCAGGAGGGGAACCCCGCGGAAGAACCAGACGTAGACCTGGACGATACGGCGAAGGCCCGGCCGGCCATAAACCTGGCCCAGGGCAAGAGAAACCCCGAGGGCAAAGCCCAACCCCATGGCCCCGATAACGAGGCCGATGGTGACCAGGGAGCCCTGAAGGAGGTAGGGCAGGGCGTCACGAATGGCTGTCAGGGATTCCATCGTCCCAAACTTGGAGTAATGGAGTAATGGGGTGTTGGAGTGCTGCACACAGCCTTTACTCCCTGGCCCCGATACCCCATCACTCCGGATCCTCGCACTCTTGAAGGGCTGTTGCCGAAACCTGAACAGTGAAACCTTCCCGGGAAAGGAGGTGTCGGGTGTCAGGTGTCAGGAACGAAGGCTGCTGGGCCTTGGACCCTGGACCTCCAAACCTCTGAACCATTAGTCCAGATATTTCTTCTTGAGTTCCTCCCAGTAGGGAGAAGCCATCAGCTTCTTGAGCCCGGCGTTCAGCATCTCCAGGAGCTTGGTGTCTTGCTTTCGGACCGCATAACCGAAGTTCTCGTCAGGCATGCCGAAGCCGCCTGCAATCCTGACCGGTTTTTTCTTCACCGCGTCCTTGGCAGGGGCATCGTCCATGGCGGCGCCGGCGATCCGGCCGTTCACCACATCCTCAACGGCAAGGGGAGCGGAATCGTAATAGACGAGGGTGAATTTCTTCCCACCCTTCTTGATCAGGTTCTCCTCGATCCACTTGGCCTCTGTGGTTCCCCTCTGGACCCCCAGTTTCTTCCCCTTGGCGAGCATCTGGTCCACCGTGAGCTTGGAGTCCTTCTTGGCCACGATGACCTGCTTGATGGTCCAGTAGGGGATGGTGAAGTTCACCTGTTCCTTGCGCTTGTCGGTGATGCTCATGCCCGAGGCGATGAGGTCGATCTTCTTGGCGTTGAGGCTCGGGATGATGCCGTCCCAGTCCATGGGCTTGTGTTCCACCTTGAAGCCCATCTCCTTGGCGATCCAGTCCATGGAC
>JAFGPH010000536.1 GCA_016926135.1 Deltaproteobacteria bacterium | reverse complement strand
GACCGGCTTTACACGGGCGACGCCGTGGACTTTTTTCGGGTCCTGGAGGTGGAGGAACCCCGGCATCTTCACCTCCTGGCCGAGATGCGATTGCCCGGGGAGGCATCCCTGGAATTCAGCCTGATTCCCCTGAAAGACGGACAAACAGAGCTCCGGCAGTTGTCGCGATTTCTGCCGAAAGGTCTCTTCGGCCTTCTGTACTGGTATGTGCTGTATCCGTTCCATCAGTGGATTTTCCGGGAGATGCTGAAAGGGGTCGCCGGGGCGGTGAGAAAACCCGTTGTGCACGGTCCCGACCGGTTCGCGCCCGGTCGCCATTATGTTTGTCGATTCGAGGAACGGGGCGGTCGGCGTTAGAATCTTAGGGCGAAACTTCTTCGCGGCTGCGGAGCAGTTGGAGGTTGGAGGCAGGAACGGTTTCGCCTCAAACCTCAAGCGAAGCCCTCCTCAGGCCTCAAACAGCAGGCCGGATTTTGGTTGCGGCCCACAGCCTGCAACGGGTTTTCACCTTGACACAGCCTCCCGTTTTCACTTAAGTTCCTGGCTGTGCGGACAGGACCACAGAAGTCCGATAACTCATCTACTCAAATGCGAGGATTCTCATGGCCAAGGCAAAGAAGAAAATCAGTCCTGATTGTGCATCGTGCGAGAGAAGTCCCTCTGAAAAGATCTGCCACACGAAAGACGGCTCAGGGGCCAAGGGCTGCCCGACGCTGCTCTACCAGGAAGTCCTTCGGGACGCGAACCAGGAGTACGAGAGGCCCGAGGTGCGGGAATTCGCCCGGCAGGCCTCGATTCAGGAGGCCGCGTGCTATGCCAATCGGCACGAGCGGCCGTACGTGATGCAGCCCAGCAAGACCCGCATCGTGGAGATCTGCGAGTTTGCGGACAGGATGGGCTACAAGCGGCTGGGACTGGCCTTCTGCCTCGGCCTTGCCAAGGAGGCGGAGGTGGTGGGGCGAATCCTCGAGATCCATGGCTTTGAAGTGGTCTCTGCCGTGTGCAAGGCCGGACGAACCCTGAAGGAGACGATTGGGCTGACGGAAGAAGACAAGATTCACAGGGGCACGGAGGAGTCCATGTGCAACCCCGTGTACCAGGCAAAGCTCATGAACGAGGCAAAAACCGATTTCAACGTGCTGCTGGGTCTTTGCGTGGGCCACGATTCCCTTTTCTTCAAGTTTGCGGATGCCCCTGCAACCGTGCTCGCCGTGAAGGACCGGGTGACGGGCCACAACCCCCTGGCAGCCATCTACCTTCACGAGAGCTACTACAGGAAGATTACGATGCCGAAAGGGGGACCCAAATGATCCAGGGGTGAGGATCGGAAGGAAATGAACAGTCCTCCGCCCCCGTGTGCGCCGGGTCCGGCACCCTCCGGTTGACCTCTTTCGATAGATAGCCCCGGGCCTTTTGTTCGGGGCGATACACGAATACTCGCCTCCATCCGGTGATGCTTCGTCCACTTCTCCGCCGACCGATTCCCTCGAAAGGTTTGAACCGCACCGTGGACAAAATCCCCTCAAAAGCCCGAAATGCCTTGCTTTTGGTCAGTGAACAATAACTTGTTTCAAAAGCATTTCTATGTTACGATAATATATTCAGTTCTTCCATGATTTAACCTCTTGCGGAAAATAAGAGGTTACGCTGTGGAAATACTCGCCCAATCAAGCCTTCCTTTCTTCCAGCGGAATACCCCCTTCCCTGTAGGAGTAACACCATGAAAAAGCTCTATAGTTTTGGGTGGATACTGCTGTCTGTTCACTTCATGGCTCAACCTGCCTTTTCGCAGGACGATCCGGGGCAGGTGTACTATGATTCCGGGGTATTTGCTTATGAGGACGGCGATTTTGAAGTTGCGGAGAAACACCTGAAAAAGGCCCTGAGCCTGAATCCCGACCAACCCGCATTCAACCACTACCTGGGCAGGACCTATCTCAAGACAGGAAGATTTGATGAGGCGGAGGCCCTTCTCAGCAGGGCATGGGCGGTCGCCCCGGATCTCATCGGGTTGAAATACGACATGGCCCTTCTACGATACAAGAAATCGGACTACACCCGGGCAGCGAGTCTGTTCGAAGAAATCGCCCGAGAAGATTCCTCCAACGTCCTTGCACAGTATCACGCCGGTTTGAGTTTCTACCAGCAGAAGCAATATCGAAAGGCCCTGGAATATTTTGTGCGGGCTTGGGAATTGAGTCCTTCCGTCGAGGCCAACGGCGCCTACTACGCAGGCATTTGTCATTTGAGGCTGGGGGAAACCGAAAAGGCGGTGGAGAGGTTTGAGTACGTGACAGGGCATGCCGATGAAGATCTGCTGAGAGAATATGCCGCAAGATGGCTTGAGAGCCTCGAGAGTCGCAAAAAGGCCCAAAAACCCTACACCCTGTATCTGAAGCTGGGTCTCCAATACGACAGCAACGTTACCCTGGAGCCCCTCGACCTGGACTTCATTTCGGACGAAGACGATTTCCTTTTGCAGGGATATTTTTCAGGGAAATACAGGATCCTGGAAAAAGCCAACCATGAGCTGGGAGTGGGATACAATCACTATCAGACATGGCACTACGACCTGGATCAGTTCGATCTGGCGGGAGGCATTTTCAATCTCTACTGGAAATACCGGTGGCATCCCTTTACCTTCGACGTGAGCTACCTCCCCGAATATTACTGGCTGGACTCCGACAGTTTTCTCATGCGTCACCACTTGAGACCGGAGGTGACCTGGCGGGCCGGTGAGAAGGTTTTTACCAGACTCACCTACAGCTATTTCCGAAACAACCATTTCTTCGATGACGGTCGTGACGGACACGCCAACGAGATTTTTCTGGGCGGGTATTACCTGCTGGGGGGGAAATCAAGCTACCTCTTTGGGGGGATAGGCTGCGAAGACACAAGCACCGCAGACCCGGACCAGGACTACGAACAGTGGAAGCTGCGTCTGGGCATTGTGGTTGAGATCCCCTGGGATCTCCAGTTGAGCGTCACGGGCAGGTACTATGAGCAGAACTACGATCACGTGGACTCGGGTTACGGGATCAGACGGGAGGACGCCAAATACTGCGGATCCCTGTCCCTTTCGCGCAAACTCTGCCGCGACTGGCTGAGCCTCATGGCGGAGTTCGAGTACACAAAAAACGACTCCAACATCGATGCCTTTGAATACGACAGGAAAGTGGTCACCCTGTCTCTGGTCGCAAGTTACTAAGGGAGACGCTGAAAATGAGAAGATCCAAAAACCGGTTTTCCGTGGTCCTGTCGCTGGTCATCGGTTGCGTCGTTCTATCCTGTGACCTCTCCTTCTCCGAGCCCCTGGTGCCCGAAGGCCTGGTGATGCAGGAAGACTTCAAGCCCGGCATGGGTTCGGCCGTGGGGAAGGTGCAGCTCGTGCAGGGCGATGTCGTCATCATCCACGGAAAAGAACTGCGGGGCTATCAGGCCAGGAAGGATCTCCCCCTGTATGGAGGTGACATGATTGTCACCCGGGAAAGGGGCCGTATCCGGTTTGCGCTCACGGATGAGAGTGTCATCACCATGGCATCCAACACCAAGCTGGTGATCACCAAGAGCGTCTATGACCGTGCGGTGCGGAGCCGTTCCACCTTTCTGCGAATGGCGCTGGGCAGGGCCCGCTTCTATGTGAAGAAGCTCTTCGAGCTGAAACGCTCGGAATTCAAGGTGGGCAGTCCCACGGCCATTGTCGGGGTGAGAGGCTCCGGCTGGATCGAGGAGGTGGGCGCAACCTTCACCAGGGTGACGGCCGAGGGGGACACCCGGCTGGACGTGTGGAACCCCGAAATCCCCGACAAGCCCATTTTGCTCAAAGACTTTGAGCAGACCCGTGTCCTGCCGGGTGCGCTTCCCACGGAACCCATGGAGGTGAAGCCTGAGGCCATAGAGGAGATGCTCAGGGAGTTTGTGGTGAGGCCGGACGTGGCTGAGAGGGAAGTCAGGGAAATCCCACCCCCGGAGAGAAAGGGAGTGCTGGTGAACGAGGAGGAATTGGCCAGGCCCGAAGAACCCAGGGGCCTGGAAGAGATTGAGCGGCCCCCCTTGCCGCTGATTGTTGAACGGGAGGACATCAAGAGACAGCTAGAGGATGTCATTGAAAAGCATGAGGAAATCCTTGAAGAGACCCAAGAGGAGGTGCTGAGGGAATCCCTGCAGGTGCCGGCGTCGCCCTCGCCACCGGCGGTGCTGCCGCCATTCCCGGGGACACCCCCGTAAAAGGAGGGCTGGACGATGAAAAGGCATCATGGATCAACGCTTCTGTTCCTTGCCTCTCTGATCGTGTTATGTCTATCTCCCTCTGACGGGATGACCCGGGCCGGTCGACCGGGTGATCCCGGGATCCCTCATCGACAAATCCACAAGAAGATGTCAGCCCTCCAGGTCCCCTTCATCGCCAACGAGGGTCAGGTGGCCGGGGATGTGAGGTATTATGCCAAGACCTTCGGGGGCACCCTCTTTGTCACACGCCATGGGGAAATGGTCTATTCCCTGCCCGAACACTCCTCTCCTCCCGGGAGGGGACCGGAAAGAGATGGGACATCGCCAAAAGACCAGGAGCGCCGGGGCTGGGTATTGAAAGAACGACTCCTCGGGGCCTTGAAGCCGGTGATCCAAGGCAATGACAGGGCCGAAACAAGGGTCAACTATTTCATAGGCAACGACAGGAGCAGGTGGAAGTGCGATATCCCGAGCTACAATGAAGTCAGCTTCGGGGAGGTATACGAGGGAATCTCTCTCAAGCTAAGGGCTTATGGCAATAATGTTGAAAAGGTCTTCAAGGTGCGTCCCGGGTTTAGACCTGAAACGATAAAATTCGCCGTGAAAGGGGCGCTCTTCCTTACAATCGGCGAGAAGGGCCGGCTTGAGGTGGAGACCGGCCTCGGCACAGTTGCATTCAGCACCCCTGTGGCCTACCAGGAAAAAGAGGGCAAAAGGGAATATGTTCAGATTGCCTACAGCCTCGGTCATGAGGGATACGGGTTCAGTGTTGACAATTACGACAAGACGCTCCCCCTTGTCATTGACCCGATGCTGGCCTCCACCTTCCTCGGCGGGAGTGGGACCGATTGGAGCCACTCCCTTGCCCTGGATGGTTCGGGCAATGTCTATGTGAAGGGCAGCACCACTTCCGCCGACTTTCCCTTCACCGCCGGGGCCTACGATGGAGGCCACAACGGCGCGGAGGATATCTTTATCTCAAAACTCAACCCCGATCTGACTCTGCTTCTTGTCTCCACGTATATCGGGGGGTCCGGTCAGGAACGGCCGGGCGGGCTCGCCATAGACGGGGCCGGCAATGTTTACATAGCCGGGACGACACTCTCCGGCAACTACCCGACCACAGCCGGGGCGTATGATACTACGTATGCCGGCGGATGGGATTCGTATATATCCAAGCTCAACTCCGGCCTGAACACCCTTTTGGCGTCCACCTTTATCGGAGGGAGTGGGAATGATGACGAGGTCTACGCCTTGGTCCTCGATGTCTCCAATAGTCGTCTCTATGTTACGGGGAAAAATTTCCTGGGCGGGTATCCGACCACTGCCGGCGCCTATGACACCGCCTTCAACGGTTCAAACGACATTATTGTTTCAAGGCTGGATTTAAATCTTACTACCCTTCAAGCCTCAACCTACATCGGGGGAAGTTCTCAGGACATCGGCGCCGGCATCGCCCTGGACAGTGCCGGGAACGTGATCATTTTTGGCAAGTCAGAATCCAGCAACTATCCCACCACAACCGGGGCGTACGATCAAACCCATAACGGCAACTGGGACCTGGTGGTCTCGAAACTAAACGCCGATCTGACTACCCTTCAGGCCTCAACCTACATTGGAGGGTCTGCTACGGATGCCCAATTGACCGGCGGTTCACTCGTCCTGGATAGCTCTAACAATGTATGTGTGGCCGGATGTCCAAGTTCCAGCAACTATCCCACCACAGCCGGGGCGTACGATCAGACCCACAATGGTGGCGAGGACGCCGTGATCTCCATCCTTAGCCCTGATCTAAGCTCTCTTCAGGCCTCCACTTTTCTCGGCGGAAGCGGGCAAGACCGAGCAACAACACCGATTATTGATAGCACCGGAAACGTTTACGTCTTTGGATACACGACCTCAACAGGTTTTCCAACCACACCGGGGGCGTATGATACCGTGTTTGGCGGCAGTTACGATATTTTCATATCCAGGCTGAGTTCCGATCTCACCACCCTTCAGGCCTCCACCTTTGTTGGGGGAAGTGGGGCCGATGATGCTTATCATGGCGATTTACTCTTGGACGGCTCAGGCCATGTGTATATAACCGCCGGCACGGGATCCGCCGACTTCCCCACCACCGCCGGGGCATACGATACCACCCATAACGGCGGCGGCTATGATGTCTTCGTGTCAAAGCTGACCGGGGATCTCCTGGCAGGGCCAAACGGCCCACCTGTGGCCCCAACGGCCGTCAGCCCTGCCGACGAGGCCGTCATTGCCACGGTTTCGGGAGTATCCGGGCTGTCCCTCGTAGCCAGCGACTTCTCCGACCCCGAAGGCGATGCCCATTTGTGCACCCACTGGCTTGTCCGCAGGGCGGACAGGGTCTATAACGCGCAGGGGCCCGCCTATGATCCCACGTTCAGCCATGTGGCGACTTCACCCTTG
>JAFGPH010000090.1 GCA_016926135.1 Deltaproteobacteria bacterium | reverse complement strand
CTCTGCCGCAGTTCTTCACGGGAACGCAAACAACGGAGCCCCTCCGAAGGCAGCGAGATCCATGGGCCGGCAGCGGCGGCGGCGACACCCGAAACGGCACGTGAAGGAGAACTCCGAAGGATGCCCACGCCCCACCCGGGGGAGGGGGACAGGCACCTGGATTGCGCCTTCTACGAGGCCTGCCTGGATCTGGCCGTTCTGGAAGACTGGGAGAGCTTCCACTGTGAAGGGTGCGGTTTCCGAAAGACGGACGAGGGCGGATACTCCTCCGGCCGCACGCCTTTACAGTGACGCGGGGCGTTGCGGGTGGAGGTTTCAGCTTCCTCGGAAGACATCACCTAGGCTGGCCAGACGGCAGCCCCGTATGAACCGAGGATTCCCCACCGCCAGTTTGCAACAGGAAGTCAAAGGGTGTTTGGGCTACGATCAACGCGAACGGCATCACTGGTTGCCGAGAATGATCGGCAACCCGTCTTTGCCTGAACCGATCACCACGACCTTTGCATTCTGGCTCTTGGCAAGCTCCCTGGTGGCTTCTATGCCCTTCCACCTGAGCAGGTTCTCGTTCAGCCCCTGATTGATGATGGTCTGGTAGTCGGCGATTCCCTTGGCTTCGATCCGCTTCCTCTCGGCCTCCTGCCTTTCCTTTTCCAGGATGAACTTCATCTGCTCGGACTGCTGCTCCGCCTCCAGCTTGCTCTCGATGGCGGCCGCGACCTTTGCAGGCAGGCTGATCTTCCGGAGGAGGGTACTCTCGGCCCGAATCCCTCGGTCGCTCAGAATGGGCGCCAGGGCCTTGAAGACGTTTGTGGTGATCACTTCCCTTTCCGCGGTGTACAGCGCTTTTGCCTCATAGCCGGAGGTCACGTCCCGGACCACGGCCCGGAGCTGGGGCACCACGACGACGTTCACGTAGTTGTAACCGATGGTTCGGAAGACCTCAGGACCCTTTGCAGGCACCAGGCTGAACAGGAGGGACACATCCACCTTGACGCTCAGGCCCTCTTTGGATGGGACATCCACCGTCTCTTTCACCTCTTGGGTGCGCACCGACAGTCTGTGGATCTTCGCGAGCGGATTGATGATGTGGATGCCCGGCGACATGACCTGATCGGAGACCTTGCCGAAGAGATCATAGACCCCTACAGTCCCGGCGGGCACGACCACCACCGCGTAGTAGAGGATCGCCAGGACAATGACAGCAACCACCCACCGCAGGGGTTTGAAGATCCGTCCTCCGGCCACATTCCTGAGCACTGTCGATCCATCCGGATCGCCACCGGGGTTCTGAAGCATGTCTTCCTTCCTCCTCTTTCGCCAGGCGTTGCATGCAGATTCGGTCATGGAAATCCTTCCAAGCCCAACCGCCAAAGGTAAAGGCTTCCCTATATGTGCCCATCCCATTTCATCCCATGCATCCCTTCAACCTCAGACTTCTCTCCGTATTGTATCTTATGAAGGAATCATACCCTTCATCGCCCATGTAGCGCCGAAGGGTCTTGGGGTCCGTGAGAGTGAGATCCACGAGAACGAGTCCATCCAGGGCGTTCTTGAATTTCCTGTCCACGTTGAAAGAGAGCAGACTCCCGCCCAGCTTGAGATACTGTTTCAAAAGAATGGGCACACCTTTCCCGTCCCGCTCCACACCGGAAATCCATGAAGAGAGCTCCTCGATGCCCCCGTCCGGGTCTTTGCTCACCCATCGCATCGCCTTGACCTTCTTCTGCCGGAAGGGTTTGCGGGGTTTCACCATGCCCTGCAGGTCCGGCAACGACCGGTTCATGTTGAGGAAGGCGACCATCAACTGACGGGAATAGGAGTGGTAGTCGTTCGAGATGCTCACCGCCCCGAAAAGCACCCGGTAGCGGGGATAAGCCGCTACGTACTGGCCGATGCCCTTCCACAGCAGGAGCAGAGGGGAGTAACTGCGCTGGTATTCCTTTCTCACGAAGCTGCGCCCAAGCTCCAGCGCGGGGTTGATCTCCCTCAAGAGGGCTGGTCGATACTTGAATAGGGTCTGGGTGTAAAGGCCTTTCCGGCCGTGCCGTTTCAGAATGTCATCCGTAGCCCCCATGCGGTAGGCGCCGACCACCTCGTGCCTGTCCCTGTTCCAGACAAACAGGTGGAGGTAAATGTTGTCGAAGCGATCCAGATCCACGGATTTTCCCGTGCCCTCGCCTGCCAGCCTGAACGTCTCTTCCCTGAGCCTTCCGATCTCCTGAAGAAGTCGCGGCGCCTGATTTGCCCTGGCGAAATAGACTTCGAACCCGTTGCTTCCCGCGAGCTTCTGTGATCGGGGGAGCGTCTCCACTTCCCTTCGGAGGAGGAGGGGGTCCTGTTGGCAAATGACCTTCTTTGCCCTGCCGACAGGTCGCTTGATCTTGAGCGGAATCGGGATCCGTCGCTTCCCCTCTAGAAGGGAATAGCGAAGCAGATCGGTACGAAACCGCAGGTAGTCATTCAGGTCGGAAGCCGTTTCGAAGACCTTCAGCCGGCGGTAAGGGATGGAATTGCCTATCCGGAGTCTCACCCTGGATGCGCGCTTGCGCAGGAGTTCCCTTGGCAGCATGAGGGTTCTCAGGCGCGGGTGGATGAGTCCGGCCGCCTGAAACAGTCCGCTGTTGCGGCCTTCGAAGAAGACGGGAACCACCGGGGCCTGCGTGAGGTGAATTAGACGAGCGGCTGCTTCGCTCCAGGGAGAGTCCTGGACCTTCCTGCTTTTCCAGGTCAAATGGGAGACCTCTCCGGCGGGAAAGACGACCAGCATGCCGCCCTTCCTCACCCATCGGAGCGCCTTCCTCATAGCCGCCATGTTCTTCGAAGGGGAGTCTTTTCTGCCAAATGGGTCCACCAGGAAGAAGATGGGTTGGAGATCGGGGATAGCGCCAAGGAAATAGTTGACCAGGATCCGGATGTCTTTCCTAGCCGAAGACAGGACGGAGGCCAGAATCAAACCGTCGACACCGCCGAAGGGATGGTTGGCAATGACCACGGCAGGACCGGAGGACGGGATGGCCTTGAGGTCTCTTTCACTGACCACAGGGGTCACGTCCAGGGCGTCGAGGGCCTTGCGTGCGAACTCATACGAATCGCTGCAGGCGGGGACCGTCTCGCAGATGCCCT
>JAFGPH010000535.1 GCA_016926135.1 Deltaproteobacteria bacterium | reverse complement strand
GGGGGGTGGTCGTACAGGCCGCAACTATTTCTCCCATGCCTCCAACACGGGACCCCCATTCTGCGTTTCCCACAAGAAGCCCCAGGCTGCGACTCCCAAAACGGGCTACAGCCCTGTCCCTGCAACGGTAATTCGATACTACGGGGCGGTTACCGGCAACGTAAAAGATCAGTTGCGGTCCTGAGAGACCACCCCCCATCGGCCATCATCCTCAAAGAACGCCATCGCTCAGAGTGCCTAAAAGTTGACGGTGGATTTGGGATGGGAAGACCTTCTTGATTGGGATTCTCTCTTCAACTATAATCCCTGCTCCATCAGAGCCATTCAAAGGAGGGAGCCATGCCTGCCGTTCTTTACCAGAAGGAGGATCGAATCACACTAATCACCCTCAATCGTCCCGATACACGCAACCGCATCGATGCCGACATCTTCACGGGTCTCAGCGACGCGCTACTGCGCTTTCGAGACGATCCCGAAAGCCTGGTCGCCATCATCACCGCATCGGGCGAGTCCTTTTCGGACGGCGCCCACCATGAAAAGCTGTTGATCCCCTGGGCCGAAGGCTCCTTTCAGGCCCCCCCCAGTATCACGAGGGGCCTCGAGATCTGGAAGCCCCTGATCGCTGCTGTCAACGGCCCAGCCAGGGGCGGCGGTGTGGAGATAGCCCTTGCCTGCGATATTCGCATCGTTTCTGAGACCGCAACCCTCCAACTACCTGAGGCCGGGCGGGGACTCATCCCAGGCTGGGGAGGCACGCAGAGACTGCCGCGTTTGGTCTCGCCGGCCAAGGCCGCAGAGGTGATCTTTCTGGGCGTTCCCATGAGTGCCGAGGAGGCCTATCGCCTGGGGCTCGTCAATAAGGTGGTTCCACCGGATCACCTGCTGCCGACAGCCAGGGAATGGGCGGCGAAAATCTGTGAAAAGGGCCCTATCGCCATTCAAAGGGCAAAAGAGGCCATGATTCGCGGAAGGGACATGACTCTGGAAGATGGGTTGCGCCTGGAACTGGCCTTCTTTGAAGAGATGCTTCACGCTGAAGAGTACCAAGAAGGACTCCGCGCACTGGCCGAGGGAAGAAAGCCCAGATACCAGGGACGATCAACACGAACTTGAGACTTAAAGTCCGGTCGAAAACCAATTTTTGACGGCTTTTTACGAAGGTGTCAATTTTTATTATTGGAGCGATAGAATCCTGTTCGAAAGCAGCAGAAAGGAAATCCGTGGATCCGATATCGCAAGAGGGCATGCACTACGAAGGGAATTGTATCCGGCCGCCGCCGGAGGCATTGAGTATTCTGCTTCAGGTGACTCTGGGCTGCTCACACAACCAGTGCACTTTCTGCGGCACATACAAGGATAAGCCCTTCCGGATAAAAAGCGACGACGTCATCCTGAGCGATATCCTGTTCGCATCAGAATACATGAAGAACCAGGACAGGCTCTTTCTTATGGACGGCGATGCGCTGATCATTCCGCAGAAGAAGCTCCTGTGGATCCTTGACAAGGTCCATGATCACCTTCCCTGGGTCAAAGGCATCGGCTCCTACGCCAATACCAAAAGCATTGGTCGCAAATCCTCCAGGGAATTGAGCGAGCTAAGGGGGAAGGGACTGGACAGGATCTATCTCGGTGTTGAGAGCGGAGATGACGAAGTCCGCAAGAGGATCACAAAGGGTTCCAGCGCCCGGCAATGTGCCGAGATGGGAAGAAAGATCAAGGGCGCCGGGATGCGACTCATAGCCACGGTCCTTCTCGGAATCGCAGGCCGGGACAGGTCCCTTGACCATGCCAGGGCTACCGGAGAGCTGTTGAGCGCTATGGATCCTGACCATGTTGCGGCCCTCACCGTGATACCCATTCCCGGCACGCCCTTTTGGCGGGACTTAGAGACGGGCGCTCTGGATCTGCCCGATGCGATGGGGATGCTCAGTGAGATGAGGGAGATGCTCGCCCACACGGACTTGAGTAACGGTGTTTTCGCCTCTAACCATGCATCCAATTACCTTCCCGTGATGGTGCGGCTCCCGGAGGGGAAACAGGAAGCCCTTCACCTCATCGATGGAGCCCTTCAGGGGAAAATCGGACTCAAGCCGGAATGGATGAGGGGGTTCTGAAAGGATGGAGCAATGGGGTGGTGGGGAGACCGAAAAAAGGGCTCAAGGCACACGGCCCAAGGAACAAATCGTTTCCTCTTGAATTCCCGTGAGCCGTGAGCCCTGAACCTTGAACCCGGAACCTATTTATCCAGGAGGTAAACGACACCCAAGTCTCCGTCGATCCTGACCTTCTGTCCCGTTTTGATCTTTTGGGTTCCCTGTAAGCATCCCGCGACACAAGGGATCCCATACTCCCTTGCCATAATGACAGGGTGAGACAGCGCACCGCCGCCGTCGGTGATGAGACCCTTAATGAAACTGAAGGCCACCGTCCACGCCGCGGAGGTCCCGGGGGCGACGAGGATCTCTCCGCTTTTTAGTTCGGAGAGATGTCTCGCCTCCATGATAACCCTGGCCGTCGCTTCAACCATTCCGGGAGCGGCAGCAGCGCCGTAGAGATCCGCCTTCAGTTCTTCCCTCACAATGGGGAGTTGGGTAGATACGGAGAGCGTGGGATCGCTTTTCAATACCTCACCCGCCTTTTCTATGTTCCCCAAAAAGGTGGGCGGATCCGACTTCAAGGCCTTTTCCCAGGCCTCCTTCCTTCGCTCCACATAAGGCCTCAGGTTGACATCTCCCATAGGCACGGCCGCCTTCCTGATCTCATGGGCATGAAGGAAATGGATGTCCTCAGGGGAATCGATGCACCCGGCCTCGGCAAAACGCCTTCCGATCTCGGTGACGATACACCGGCCCAGAGCCCCGACATAGAAATCACAGAAATAGGTGTGATCCTCGCTCCAAAACCCGGACTTTTGGGCCGATTTCATCAAGGTGCCAAACCACTCCCTCTGCTCGGGAGCCAACCTGGTCAGCACCTCCTTTTCCGTTCTTTCCCTCTTCTCCAGGAGACGCTTTCGTTCCGTATCAAAAGGGAAAACCTCGCGATGCATATACAACTTAACCCGCCCGATGGCCAAGGAGGGTTTTTCGATCCATGCAGGATTATCGTAGGCATGCATCCGCTCACATCGCCATCCATGCTCCATGAGAAATTCATGATAGACCTTCAACCATTTCTTGCCTTGATCGCTTTTCTCAAGTTCTCTGAGCACCGTCTCATTGTTTTCGTTCTCGAAGGCCTTATCCAGGCCCCACTCATGGGCCTTTCTTGAGATTTTCCACAATTCCCTGTTCACCAGGGCGTCCTGCGCCTCGAAACCGGTCATGAGAGCACTGAAGTCCGGATCGATGGGAGCCTGCTTGCCGAAAAGCTCATACCACATCTGCTGGAACAGTCCGTTGATATAGTTGGTAGCCACCAACGTGAGCATGTGAATTTCGGCTTCCTTGCGGTTGATGACAAAGGCGTAGTCGAGGAAGAACTTGAGGAGATCTATGTTGCTCAGCTTTCGAATGTCGTTCCACTCAACGAGACTGTACGTCTCCTTGTACTTCTTATAGGTATCCATCAATTCCGCTTTAAGAGGGTTCCATATGCCGACAAAATCCTCTATGAAGGGCTTGATCCTCTCTCTGAATATGGGTTCACGGGCCTTGGCTTCCTCTTTGGTCGTTTTCAGTGCGGTGAGGTATAGATACCCATCCTTCACACGATAGCCCCAGCCCTTCGTGGTGGGAAGGTGGAGCGTCTCGGCGGCATTTGAGATGGCGTACACATACCAGTACCAGCCAATGCCCAAATAAAGGGGTTTCAGAGGAGGTTTTCCGTGCACGAGATCGCACAAGAGGACATCCCAGACTTTCGTGTCGCGCTCATCATCGAATTCATAGAAGGTAAGATCGTACGCCGGGTGCAACATCTTCATTCCTCCTTTCACACTTTGGAACCCATCCCTTCAGGATGTGGTTCAGGGTTGACAGGTCTATGCCTGAGACAAACTCCCCTTGATCTCACGTTGCATAGACTCAGTGCAAAAAACCGATGGAAAGCACATGATGCCACCTGTGGCGATCCCTGCCGGGATACCGACTCACACTCCCCACATCAACGGACTCACTCATCCGTGGAAAACCACCAACATCCCGATCGAAGAGCAGGATTCAGAGCGCCTGTTCGGAATGTCAAAAAGAAATGGGCAATGAAAAATCTCTTGCGGAGAAGTCTTATTCTTCTAGCCCTCTGTTTCCTCTTTGTCAACAGAAAAGCATCCCCGCCCTGCTCATCCGCCAGCCAACCGGAACTTGACGGTCGCAGCGTAGGTCGTTTTTTGTTGACAATTTGGAAACAAGTGTTCTTAATAGCGTGGAGGGAAACCCCCTGGGCGACCTGCCCTCTCTGTAAAGGCCCCCTTTGGGTGTTGCGGGCCCGGTCGCCCTGCCATACCCCCATTCTGTGCAGAGGGTCGCGTCGAGTCTTCCGGGAGAAGAGCGGATGTTGAGTGGTCAACTGGGTCCGTCCCGAGTCATCATGTCAGAAATCCCTTGTGCTCATATCCAAAAGGATCTCGATCACTTCAAACAAAAAACATTGGAGCTCGGTGCATCCATGGCCCAGGTCATTCCAGCAGATTGGGTGCAAATCGATGAGAGGGTCAAACTGAAGTGCTCCATCCCTCTTTGCCCTAACTATGCCAAATGCCTCTTTTGCCCACCCCATACCCCCTCTGCGGAATTCATGAGAACGGCCTTGTCTCGGTACCATCATGCCATAGTGTTTGCCCTTGAGGTCGTTCCTGTTGACCACTTCTCCGTACGATCCATACAGCGCCAAGTAGCCTCGAATTGGACCAAGAAGTGCTTCGAGGTTACGGGCAGCCTGGAGACGCTTGCTTTTGGAAGTGGATATTACCTTGCCATGGGCTTTGGTCAGGGCAGTTGCAGAGGGGCCCTCTGCGGACAAGATAAATGCCTCGTCCTCGAAGGGGGCAGTTGTCCTTACCCCCTCAAGGCCAGGCCGTCCATGGAGGCCGTAGGGATCGATGTCTACGGACTGGTTACCAGGGTCGGCTGGGAGGTCTATCCGATTTACAGAAGTGTTAACCCTACAGAAGTGCCGAGGGCCTTGTCTGTAGGGATTGTCTTCATCTGTTAGCAGGTTGCCAGAAGATAGAAAGGCGATGGTGAGGTAGGCGGCGTTATGGCGGATGACCATCGGAAACGCCTTACGGTGATCGAAGCGGAACCGGAGCCTATTTCCATCAATGTCTTGAAGACGGCCGTCATCGTCGTGGACATGCAGAACGCCTTTGTGAAGAAAGGGGGATACTTCGACGTAACCGGTCACGATATTTCCAACACACAACGCATTATCGCGCCGTGCCAAAGGGTCATTGCTGCATCCCGAAAAAAGGGTGCCAGGATTATATACCTCCTGATGGGATGCAGCCCTGATTTCTCAGACAGAGGTCCAGCCGATGCGCCCTACAATCTGAAATCAAAAGGGCTGAGACTGATTCATCAGCAACCCGAGCTTAGAGACAAATTCTATATTTACGGCACTTGGGGAGCTGAGATCATAGAAGAACTCAAGCCAGAGCCTGAAGACATCATCGTCAGGAAGCAGAGATATGACGGATTCATAGGAACTAATCTGGAACTCATTTTAGGCACCTTTGGCATCAAGTATCTTGTCTTTGTCGGAACGGCGACCAACCTGTGCGTGGAATCGACCCTTCGGCACGCATTTTTCTTGGACTTTTTTTCACTTCTTGTTTCAGATGCCGTGAGCCATGCGGGCCCAAGCACGACGCAGGAGACGACCTTGCTCAATGTCAAGTCCCATTTCGGCTGGGTGATGACCTCTGAAAGCTTGGTGTCTGGATTGGAGAGGGTTTGGAACTGACGACTTGAGAGAAACCAAAGCACTGGACTCTCATCAGTGCAAGGGAGGGAAAAAGGAGCAAGATGCCGATTCATTATTCCTTCAGAATTGAAGAACTGGGTCAGGAGTTCAACTCCGTGGTCGGAAAGAAGTGCGCCAATCTGGGCGAAATGGCGAAGATCGGCCTGCGGGTGCCGCCGGGGTTTGCCCTCTCTCTTGAGGCTTATGAGAGATTCATGTCGGAAACAGGAGCAGCCGAGGAGATAGACGACTATCTCGGGAACATCGACCATGGTTTCCAGCATATTGCGCATTTCGACGAGGCGAGTGCGCATTTACGAAAGATCGTGGAATCAAAGGAGATGCCGGCTAACTTGAAGGAACGAATTCTGTCCCATTACCGCGAAATCTGTCAGAAATGTGAGGTTGAAAGGGTCGCCGTTTCAACCAGGTCGGCAGGGGCCTCAAGCCACCCGGGACAATATGAAACCCATTTGAACGTCATCGGAGAAGCCGATCTCATCAAGAACATCATAAAGGTCTGGTCCAGCACCTTCAACGCCAGGTCCCTGTCAGCGAGAAAACGGCTCGGATTGCCACTGGGAAGAGACCCGATTGGCGTGGCCGTGATCAAGATGGTCAACGCCCGCTCTGCAGGAGTCCTATTCACAGCGGATCCCAATACGGGAAACCGCTCCACCATGTTCATCGAGGCCAACTGGGGGCTGGGGGAAAGCGTTGTGGGAGGGGAAGCACTGCCGGATGTGTATGTCCTGGACAAGGAAAGCCTGGAGATCGTAGATATGAAACTGGGCAGCAAAAAGAGGTGTATCACCTGTCAGGAGGTCGGCGTTGCTGAAGTGGAAACCTCCCCCGATCGTTGCAATGCTTTCTGTCTGAACGATCAAGAAGTGAAAGAAATAGGCCGGTTGGGGAAGGTCCTCGAAGCGCACTTCGGGGTTCCCCAGGACACGGAATGGGCCGTGGACCAGGATCTCCAGTGCCCTGAGAGCGTCGTTCTGTTGCAGACCCGGGCAGAGGTGATCGCCGAACAGAAAAAGCCCGTTGACCGCATTCTCGATCTCATGCTAAGTAGAATGGCATAAGAGAGCATCCTGAGACACCTTTTGCGGAGGTCCACTCGTGGGCGAAGAACTGATTGCCAGGAACATCCACCATCTGCGAAAAAAAAGAAAGATCACCTTGGACAAACTGGCCGAACTGACAGGCCTCACCAAGGGTTACCTGTCAAAAATCGAGAGGGCAAAGAAGGCCCCCCCCTATTCCACCCTCAACAAAATTGCCATGGCCTTTGGGGTGGATGCCGCCTCTCTTCTGGAAGAAGACCCTCAAGAGAAGAAGAATACCCAAATCTCGTTCACCAAAAAAACGAAGGGAAAGATCGTCAAGGTGGTAGGGTCTCTGGCAGAGGGGTCTTTATACGGATATAACTACGAAGCCCTTGCCTCGGATAAATCAGGCAAGAACATGGAGCCTTTCATCATTGAGCCCGCTTTCGACGAAGAGGCCATTTTCCAGCACGAGGGCGAAGAATTCATGTATGTCCTGGAGGGCAAGCATGAATTGATCTACGACGGGAATCGGTATCTCATGGAAAAGGGCGACAGCGTTTACTTTGATGCAGCGGTGCCCCACACCGGCAAAAGCCTGGGAAAGAAGAAGGCTAAACTTCTGGCCGTGATGTACAACTACCGTAGGTCTTGATTCCCGGGCCTACCGTTTCACTTGAATCCCCGCTTTTTCACGATCCCATGTGTTTGGCGTGATGCCTGCCTGTTTAAGCAGGTATTTCTGTATCCGTTCCGTGGGGGTCTTGGGCAGACTGTCCATAAACTCCACGAAGCGGGGCACCGCAAAATGGGGCATCCTTTCGACTGCGTAGGCGATCAACTCCTCGGGAGTCAGTTTCTCACCGGGTTTGAGAACCACACATATCTTCACTTCATCTTCCGGCATTTCAGCCTTAACCGCAACGGCTGCCGACTCAAGAACCTTGGGGTGAGTATTGATCGCACGCTCCACCTCGAAGGAGGAGATGTTCTCCCCTCTTCTCCGAAGGGAATCCTTCTTCCGGTCCACGAAATAGAGGTAGCCGTCCTCGTCCCTCTTTGCCAGGTCACCGGTATGGAACCAGAGGTTTCGGAACGTTTCGAGGGTCTTGTCGGGCATCCTGTAGTATTCAAGCATCATAATGAAGGGCTCCTTCGGGCGGAACACGATCTCTCCGGGCACTCCCGGCGGTACCTCCCTGTCTTCATCATCAAAGAGCTTGATCTCGTAAATGGGCAGGGGTTGTCCGCAGGAGCCCGGTCTCCGGTCGTAGAGGGTGGTGTGAACCGGGATGCCGATCTCGGTCATGCCGAAACCTTCCATACACTTTAAACCGAACCTTTTTTCGAAGCGGTCCATGACGGCCTGGGGGCATCCGGCGCCGAAGGCAATCTTAACCGTATTGTCGATATCATCGGGCTTCTCGGGCTGCTTTTCGAGAATGGGAATCACGGCGCCCAGGTAGTTGAACTGGGTCGCCTTGTACTTGCGGATATCCTCCCAGAAGCGGCTGGCGCTGAACTTGTCCGAGAGGACCATCTGGCCTTCTGCAAGCAGAGCGGTGATGGTGGTAAGACATTGCCCGTTCATGTGGTAGAGGGGCAGGAAGGTGTAAAAGATGTCATCCCTGCCTCCCTCGCGAAGGGGAAGCAACTGCTCCGCCACCACGATCCAGAATTTGTGGGGGCCGAGAGCGCCCTTGGAGACGCCCGTAGTGCCAGACGTGTAGATGATGTTCTGGGGATCGTGGGGATAGATCTCGATATCAACCGGGGTCTCAGGGGCATCGAAAAACTCTTCAAAGCTGATCATGGGGATACTGGAACCCGCCGCCTCCTCTTTTGTGAGCCCTCCGAGGACCACCACCTGCTTGAGCTTCTTCAGATCGTCCTGAATCAGTTTCAGGCGGTCCAGCCATTCATGATCAAGAAACAGGACCTTTGAATCGGACTGGTCGACGAGGTGGCGCAAAAACTCGCCCTTGTAGGACGTATTGATGGGAACCTCCACGGCTCCGACCTTTGCCGAACCGAACCATATAAACAGGAACTCAGGGCAGTTGGGGAGCATGATGCTGATCTTGTCCCCTTTCACCACGCCCTGCCGCAGGAAAGCGTTTGCGCACCGGTTTGCGTAGCGATTCATCTCGTCATACGTGAATGTCCGGTCCTTGAACCAGAGAAAAATCCTCTCGCCGTTCCTTCTGGCCCTGTCTTCGATCAGTTCGCCGAGTACGTAAGGCGTTTTCCCCTCTGACATGACGAACCCTCCTTCACGAATTTATCGTGCCGGCATTATGCTTGCTTTTATTTGGAATTCTCAAGAAGCGCCTTTCTCAGCGCCCCATAGGTGGGAGGCAACTGATACTCCAGCTTCAGATACCCCGGGCTGATGGGATAGGTCTGTTTTCCATCATGGGAGAGCTTCAGCCCTTTGATCACCTCTTCGAACAGGTTCCGGGGCATGCCGAAGGAAAGCTCCCCATCAGCGACCAGGCCCAATCGGCGATCTCCGTTTCCCGGAACAGCGAATTTGCAGCGCCCTTCCAGAACGGGGGAGACAATCGGCAGGAGGCACCCTCCGCTGCCGGTGGATGTGGAATTCAGCGCTTCGCCCGAGGAAAACACGGCGGCCTGAATCATCCTCATCACCTGCGCGCCGCTACCGTAAAATACGATCACGTCCGGCTCAAAACGGGCCGTCTTCAGCGGGGAGATCAGAATATGCCGGTACTTTCCAAAGGGAAACCTCGGCAATGATGCCACAGCCTGCTTCCTCGCCTCTGGGGACTGATTCACAGGGGCCAGCACATGTTGCCCGCTCAGAAATGCCTCCGGCCGCACAAAGCCCAAACCGCTGAGCGCAATGGGACACGACTGGCTCTCCCTGTCCAGCACGATCGTCAACCCCTCTTTTCGGCTCAGGGCCAGGGCCTGGCAAAGCGAAAACGGCACCCCGAAGTCCTTCAATGGTTTCTTCGCATCCCCAGGGATTCCATCCTCGTCCGCCAGCATTTGAATGGCCACGGGATGGCTCTGGTGCCTGATGTAGATCGACATGGCCTCTTCTATTTCCGCGAGGTGCATCATCGGTGTCCTCCTCTATTCGGCTAGAAGATGCATTACCGACTCTTCTTGCTGTCCAGGGTCTCCTTGATCTTGGGCAAATTCAAGCGATTCCATTTCTTCTCCTTTCGAATCTCGTCAGCCGCAACAAAGATGGCATAATCTCGGTCCAGAACGGAATCCCCCCACTTGTCATCCTCCACGATTTCAAGACGGGTATAGGGTGGATCCCACCACCGGTCTTTTGTGTTGATCCCCCTGCGGCCCAGGTCGCGGCCACGACCCGTGAAGCGCATGTACAGCGGAGGATACTGCAGAATCTGACCCCGTCTCTCCATTTCTGCGGGACGATAATCCTCCCTTCCCGTTCCAGGGGCTGGAGTAGGCACGTGTGTTCCCCAGCAGGAGCAGGGTGTCGGCCTGCCGGGCCATGACCGCCTCGTAGAGAAAGATGTGTTTCCACGTCTCGTTCTCATAGGCGAGTTCCTCCATTTTCCGGGCAATCGCATCCTGTTCCTCCTCGCCGTAAACGATTTCGCCCTCCGTCATGGGTAGCCCGCCCACATTGGGCGCAGTCAGAGCCGCGTTCATCATCAGTCTGGCTGCAACAACCGTGCTGTCGCGTCGATTCTGATCGGTGGGGGAATACGGGGGCCAGTCCCTAATGGTAATCCTTGGCATGATATCAGCTCCTGTCACGTTCATTTCCTGTGATGCAAATGCAGGCTACGCCGCCCCAGATCGTCCCCCCCAGGTTGTGCGTAAGCCCAAGGCGGGGGTTCTTCACCTGACGGGGTCCCGCTTTCTCTTGGAGCTGTTTATACACCTCATACAGCATCCTCAAGCCGCTCGCGCCCAGAGGATGCCCGAAACACTTCAGACCCCCATCCGTGTTGACCGGCAGATCCCCTTTGAGTTGAAAGGTTCCCGCTTCAATATCGTCCTTCGCCATCCCTTTCCTGCTCCACCCCAAGTCCTCGTAAACCGACATCTCATGAATGGTAAAGCAGTCATGGACTTCCGCCATACTGATCTCGCTGCGAGGGTTCTTGATGCCGGCCTCTGCATACGCCAGTGTGGCTGCCCGCACGTTTTCCTCCACATGGGCGAAATCATAATCCTGGAGCAAGGGATCACGTCCCGGTCCTGCACTGATGGCCATGGCCTTGATGTAAATGGGGTCAGCACGGAAGCTTTTCGCCCTGTCCGCACGGGTTACGATCGCGGCTGCCGCGCCATCGCTCACCCCGCAGCAATCGAGCACGCCCAGGGGCGCCGCGACAATGGGGGCCTTGAGCACCTGCTCCACAGTGATTCTATTCTGAAAATGGGCTTTAGGATTCAGGCTGCCGTTATGGTGATTCTTTACCGCGATTTCAGCCAAAAGCCTTTTCCCGTAGTCCTGATCCAGGCCATGTTTATGAAAGTACCCTGAAGCGAGCAGCGCAAAAATCCCCGGGGGGGAAAGCTCCAATTCCGTGCCGGCCGTCCCCATCGCCGTTCTTCCGACGACGTTTGCAGGCTGAACGCCGGTCCATCCCGTGTCTTTGAGTTTTTCAACCCCCACCGCCAGGGCGATGTCACATGCGCCGGCGGCCACCGCATAGGCAGCACCCCGAAGCGCCTCAGTGCCCGTGGCGCACATGTTTTCCACTCGGGTCACAGGGATGTACTGAAGCTTAAGGGGCGACGAGAGACTGAGGGCCGTCTGCCCTGAAAAAACTGTCCCCAACCACGCCGCTTGGATATCCTTGAGATCTACGCCCGCGTCTTCGCAAGCCTCGTAGGCCGCATCGGTGATGAGGTCGTCAACGCTTTTCCCCCACAATTCCCCGAACTTGGTACAGCCCATCCCGATGATGGCCACTTTGTCTTTAATGGCACACATTTGCCCATTCTCCCTTTCAGCCGGCTGCCTGAACCATAGCCGACCCTTAGGCTGCTTACCAATCTCAGTTACTTAACCTACGGGTCTGGCTTTCCAGAAGTAGTTCTGGAAACCGCCCTTCAGGCCGATTTTCCTGAAACACATCTCCACCGGCATTCCCACTTTGATCTGAGTGGGCTCGCATTCCGTGACTTCGCACATCATCCTGCCCCCTCCCTCGAAATCCACGACTCCTACAACGGCAGGGGCCTCTCGGTTCGTGGTCAAGTAATCGATGGTATAGGCCACCACGGTTCCCTTTTTGTCCGAGAATTTGTAATCGTCATATTGATCCTTGGTCTGGCAGTATCCGCAAACCCTTTGAGCGGGGTATTGGGGATGCCCGCAGTGCCGGCACTTCGTTCCATACAAGGCGAGAACATTCCGGCTCTCGCGCCACAAGCAGGTGATGGAGGGGGAAGGCGACGGAGGCCGGGAAATCTCATGGAGAGGCACCAGATTCCTCCAGTTCAGATACCTCTCATATCCGATAGGCATCTTTCTCGCCAATAGGGCACTCATCCCTTGATCTTCCGGGAGAATCTTGATGTTTTCGGTTACTTTAAGAATGAACGCATCACCGCCATCTCCATAACTGGCAACCAGGATCAGTTCGCCCGGGCTCGCCTTTTCGAGTGCGGCGACGATCATCAACGGAAGCGCTGCAGATCCCGTGTTCCCAATGGCATCAAAAAGAGTCTCTTGGACCTGGGCACCCGAATCAAAACCGAGCTGCTTTGCCAAAAGGGCATGACTTTTTTTGTCCGGTCCATAAAAGACCACCTTTGAAAAATCCCTCGCGGTGAGACGATACTTTTCCAAGATGCCGGAGATCGTCTGCTCCATGGTTTTCAGGTACCCTTCGGTGATGACAAATCTCTCTTCCCAGGATCGGGTGAAGATGTCCCCCATGAGCCTCCACGAATCGATCAGTTCGCTGGACAGGGAATAGCTTCCTTCAATGCTCGCAAGGACATCTTCCCTTCCAACAGCGATGGCCGCCGCCCCTTCGCCAAACATTTGCTCGGATGGGCTCTTTCCTTCGCCCATCCTGCAGTCCGCTGCCGCCACGATAATGTTTTCCGCCGTACCGCTTTTCACAGCATCGTATGCGGCACTCAAAGCGATCGTCCCTGCCCTCAGGGAGTCGGAGAAATCGGCGGTTCGGATCTTCCTCGAAAGATCTGCGGCCGCGGCCACCAAGGCAGCCGCCTGTTTCTCCTGGTAGGGCAAGGTGGTGCTGGCAAAATAAACCCCTTCCACGGGGAGCGAGCTTCGCCTGAGGCAGCCTACGGTGGCCGCCACGGCCATGGTCAGGCTGTCTTCATCGTATTTCGCGACCGCCCGCTCCCCTCCCAGGCTTCTCGTTCCCCAGAACTTGGATATCCCGTCTCGGCTCAACCGATAGGCAGGCACATAGGCTGCAAAGGATGTAATTCCAACCATGAAATATCTCCCAACAAAGCGTAACGCGTTAGAGGTGACAAGGAACAACTGACGCATTCCGCACGTGACCTACAGGCCTTCTTGTTCATCGTCACTTGTCCCTTGCCACCGGCACATTTCTACTCAGCGCCAATCTCCGGGTGATGTTGGGGATGGCGCTCACGAGGGTTTTCTCCCACTCCCGAAGCACCCGGGATACGTATCCTGGCTCTTCCTCCGCGTAATACCAGTAGTTCTGATCGAGAGGAAGGGCCGAGAAATCTTCAGACACCAGATAGCCCTTCCTCTCCGACAGTTCCCGGATGGAGACGATTTTCGCGCTCGCCTCCATGTAAAGATCACAGAGTTCGTCCTTCTGCGCGCCAAGCGCCGTAATGAGGAGGTCTGATCGGTCGATCATTTCAGGGCTCAATTCTTTGGACCGCCAATCTTGAGGGACCCTGATCCCCTTCTCAAGCAAGAACTCACGGGTCAATCGGGACATGGGTGCATTGAAAAGGGGCACCGGAAAGGGTATCCCAGCCCCAGCCAGTTGATCCTTAAGCACCTGGGGCACAAACCCCGCTGACGAGACGGTCGCTTTCCCGCCCCTTTTCCCAAGAAAATCCTCAAGGTAGAACTTCGCGAAAGTGCTTCGCACGCGATTTCTCACGCAGACAAAGGTCACATGAGGATTCTCATCCATCTATGCCCTTTCACCCGGATCTCCGTTACAAGGGTTTCGGGAACACCCGATCCTTCGCCACCCCGAAAAATGGCTATAGCGTCTTGTTTCCTATCTGTCAACCTTAAAATAATTGGTGCCTTCCGGTTTCTCAACACAAGGAGAAGGAGTTAGCATTGAGACACCACGCCCGCTTTTCCATTCTCCGGTTGTAAGGACACGAAAAGGGTAGCTATGAGTTTTTTGGTTGACAAAAAGGAAACATTCATCCCATTATAGATCATGCAGGAAATGGCAGTGGGCAAACCCGGTCTGCCATCCCACAATTTGTTTCTGGAAAGGAAAACAATGCGTTATGGGAGACAGGATCTATTTTGTGGATCAAACCTTGCGTGATGCCCAACAGAGTCTTTGGGGGTTCACGATGAGAACCGACCAGATGGTCCCCATTGCGGAAACGATGGACAAAGTCGGGTACCTCTCCATTGCGACGGTGGGCAGCCAAGCCTTTACGGTGCAGGTCCGAAATCTTAACGAAGATCCCTGGGAGAGAATCAGAACTCTGGCCAAGTTGATCACCCGGACCCCTCTTCGCGGATCCTACCAGATCGGGAGCCTTTCCTCCTTCGACCTGAGCACCCCGCGGGACATCATCACCCTCTGGATCAAACGATCCGTCGCCAATGGCATAAAGAGCTTCTGGATTTGCGACTACCAGTACGAGATGGAGAAATTCATTTACTTCGCGCGCATCGCCAAGGCCGAGGGAGCGGAAATCGTGCCTGCCGTGATGTACACATCCAGTCCCGCCCATACCCAGGAGGTTTGGGCACAAAAGACGCGGCTGTTGATGCAGGCGAAGGAATGGATTGACCGGATTATGATTGAGGACGCCTCAGGAGTGATCACACCTGACCAAACAAGGGAACTCGTCACCACCATCCGAGAAAACGCCCATGGATTCCCCTTGGAATTCCACTCCCACTGCAATTCAGGGCTGGCTCCGCTGTGCTATCTGGAGGCCATCAAATCAGGGGCGACCACCGTGCACACGGCTGTCGCCCCTCTTGCCAATGGCACATCTCTTCCTGCCACGGAGACGGTTTTGAAAAACGCCAAGCGATTGGGCTATTCCTCGGACATCGATGAGGACGCCCTGGCCGCGGTTTCGGCGCATTTCAGAAAGATTGCCGAAACAGAGGGAATGCCGATTGGCGTGCCCATGGAGTATGACCTCTTTCATTTTGAGCACCAAGTGCCCGGCGGAATGATGACCAACCTCACCCGGCAGCTCAGAGAGGTGGGAATGGAAAACCGGCTGGAAGAGATCCTGGAGGAAGTGATTCTGGTCCGCAAGGAGTTTGGATATCCCGTCATGGCCACCCCGTATTCACAGATCGTGGGAGCCCAGGCCATAGAGAACATTCTTTCGGGCAAGCGCTACGAACGATTCACCGATGAGGCCATCAAATACGTGATGGGACTCTATGGAGAGCCGGTGATCCCGGTCGATCAGAACGTGAGGGACCGGGTCATGAACTTGCCCAGGGCCAAGGAATTCATCCACTGGAAACCCGAAGGATACGAAAGACCCATTGAAGAGATGCGCCGCGAAATCGGTGCGGAACTGTCCGACGACGCTCTGCTGCTCAAAATCCTGATCCCGGGAAAACCCGTGAAACGCGTCGAGACCAAGAAAGCGTCTGCACCGCCTGTAGCCAAAGCGAAACCGCCCGTCATCCCGCCTGAAGGGTTGCCCACGGAATTTGCCGTGGAGGTGGATGGGGAAGTATTTAACGTGAAGATCTCGCCGAAGTGGGACGGGGTTGGCGGCGAGCAGAGGACCACAGAGGCGGAGAAAGGGGAGGCAACCCAGAGCACGAGGGAATTGCCTCCGGGCACTTTGCTCTGCAACATGGCAGGACTAATCCTATCCATCGAAGCAAAGGTGGGTGATCCTGTCAGAGAAGGGGATTTGGTGGCCATCATCGAAGCGATGAAGATGAGGAGACATGTCAACTCTCCCCGCAGCGGCGTGGTCAAAGAAATCTGGGCCCATGAAGGGCAAATGGTCGCCCCTGAAGACGTTTTGATGGTGGTGGAATAATGATCAAGAAAATCCTCGTCGCGAATCGAGGCGAAATTGCTGTCCGCGTCATGAGGGCCTGCCGGGAGATGGGCATTGCCTCCACCGCAGTCTACTCTGAGGCCGACGCGAACGCGCTCTTTGTCAAATATGCCAACGAGGCCATCTGTATCGGTCCCCCGCCGGCAAGGGCAAGCTATCTCAACATTGAAAAAGTGGTTGAAGTGGCCACGCAGAGCGGGGCTGACGCGATCCATCCCGGCTACGGTTTCCTTGCGGAAAACCCGGAATTCGCCCGGGCTTGTGAACAAGCGGGTATCACGTTCATCGGGCCATCGAGCCGGGTGATTGAGCTCATGGGCGACAAAATAGAGGCTCGCCGCGAAATGAGGAAGGCGGGTGTCCCTGTGGTGCCGGGCACAGAGGAATGTGTGTTGGATCCCGGGCAAGCGGCGGATCTGGCCAGGGAAATAGGATACCCGGTGATCATCAAGCCCTCCGGCGGTGGTGGGGGAATCGGGATGACCATCGTGGCCCATGAAGCGGAATTAACCAATGCCCTCCGATCCACGCAGGCCATTGCGACAACCACCTTCGGTCTTTGTGACGTGTACATGGAGAAATACCTGCCCCATCCCCGCCACATAGAATTCCAGATCCTGGGCGACTCAACGGGCAATACCATTCACCTGGGGGAACGGGAGTGTTCCATTCAAAGAAGGCATCAGAAATTGATCGAGGAGTCCCCGTCGCCGGCCGTGACGCCCGAGATGCGAGCGGAAATGGGCGCCATTGCAGCAAGGGCGGCCCGACTTGTGGGGTATGAGGGTGCGGGAACCATGGAGTTTCTTTTCTCAGACGGGAACTTCTACTTTCTCGAAGTGAATGCCAGGGTCCAGGTCGAGCATCCGGTGACCGAGATGGTGACAGGGGTGGACATCGTTAAGGAGCAGATCCGAATCGCATCCGGACTTCCTCTGAGCATCCGGCAGGAGGACGTGCGAATGAACGGCTCGGCCATGGAATGCCGGATCAATGCCGAGGATCCCCTGAACGACTTCGAGCCCTGCCCGGGCAAGCTCAAAGCCTACCATCCTCCTGGAGGAGCCGGAATTCGCGTGGACGACGGGGTGTACGCCCACTACACCATCCCGCCTTACTATGACCCCATGATCTCGAAGATCATCGCGTGGGGAAGACACAGGGATGAAACGATTCGTCGAATGCAGCGGGCCCTGTACGAATACGTGATCGTGGGAATTCGAACCAACATGGCGTTCCACAAAGCTGTGATGGGGAACCCGCGTTTTGTGAAGGGCGAACTGGAGACCCATTTTATCGACCGGGAAACCACCTTAATCGACGACATCCGGGCCATCACCGAGCAGGAGAAACCCTTGGAGAGGAAACTCTCCCATCTCTCCGCGGACAAAAGGAGGATTGCCGCCATTTCGGCGGCCGCCGTCCTCACCCGGATCATTGCCCAAAAACCTTCATCTTCTTAGAATTCTCTTTTGTTGACAAAAGGGAAACTTCGTTCAATGATAGGACAATAGAACCTTGCTTTCTTCAGGGTTCACCCTCCCATCGGAGCAGCATCAAAATCTCAAGGAGGAAGCCTGTCGCAAGCTTTGCGCGACAGCTGCCCAAGGCAGGCTTTTTGTCAGGGATGCGAACACGCACTGCCGGACCGGGTTGAGAATCGGTTGGATACCCCAAGATGGGGTATTGAAGGACCGCCCTGCAGGATAGCGGGGTGCGCCCCCTCACCATATACACGACAGAAAGGAGGTGAACCCTTCAATCACGGCAACAAGGAATGAAAACACCCGGTAATGAATCAAGCGACAAAGACACTTTTTGAAGCCACCTTCAATCATCCTAGGAGGGCCAATATGAGGAGAGAAAGGACAGGTTTGCCTACGCGAATGGGTCAATTGGCGATGGTTCTGGTGCTGGCAGGGATGATGGTCATGGCCGGCTGGACTATGCCGTCACAAGGCCTGGCACAATCGGCTGAAGCGCCGGAGAAAATCCGCATCGGCAACGCTATCTCCATGTCGGGGCCTTATGCACCTGGTGCCATCACAACACAGATGACACCATATGACATGTGGGCCAAAGAGGTGAACGCAAATGGGGGAATCTTCGTCAAGAAGTACGGCAAGAAGATCCCTGTCGAGATCATCCGTTACGATGACAAAAGCGACATGGGAACCGTGGTGAAACTGGTGGAGAAGTTGATTCTGGACGACAAGGTCGATCTCCTGTTGCCCCCATGGAGTACTTCGATGAATTTTGCCATAGCCCCTATTGTCACCAAGTACAAGTACCCGGTACTGGGGGTAACGGTTGACTCCATGAAGTTGAAAGAAATGGCTCCCTCCATCCCTTACATGTTCATTGTCCTGAATCAGCCCCCCGTGAAGGCGGATGCCATTGTTCCCCTCTGCAAGGAACTGGGGGTCAAGTCGGTGGCGGTGGTCCATCATACCGACCTCCACGGGATCGAGTTTGCCGGCTATGTGACACCCCAGTTGAGCGTAAACGGCATCGATGTCGTGCTGTACAAGACCTATCCTCTGGGGGCCAAGGACCTGTCGCCCCTGCTCAAGAAAGTCAAAGCCGCAAACGTGGATGCGTTTTTTGCATTTTCCTACCCCCCTGAGACATTCCTTCTTACCCAGCAGGCAAAGGCGGTGGAGTTCAACCCGAAGCTCTTCTATACAAGCATCGGAACGGCCTTCGCGGCTTACAGGGAGGCCATGGGTGTGAAGATGGTGGAGGGCGTGATGGGTACGGGTGCATGGAACCCGAAGGTCCCCTATCCTGGAGCCAAGGAATTCTGGGACAGGATGGTGGCATTCGCCGGTCCGGGGAAGGTGGACTGGTATGGGAACGCATTCTGCTATTCTTCCGTTCAAATACTGCAACAAGCCATTGAAAAGGTGGGAAGTCTTGACAGGGTGAAGATCCGAGATGCCATTGCCAAAGGGACCTTTGAGACCGTGATCGGTCCGGTAAGATTCGAGAGTCAGATCAACGTGCAATCACCCGGCGAGGTGGGCCAGTGGCAGAACGGGGCATTCGAGATCGTGGCGGCAAAGGAAAAGCGTACCGCAAAACCCATTTATCCCAAGCCTCCATGGCCATGAAAAGGCATTCCTCACGGCGATGAACGATTACATTGCAGAGGCCATGTGACGGTAGTTCCAGGAAGGCTGCCCTGAAGACCTTCTGACCAGCGAGGCCTTCTTCTCCGGTACACGGTGTCTCTCAGGGCAGCCCCCGCATGGCCTTGAACCCCGAAGAGAAAAGGGCATCCTGGTGTTCGAGATTTTCTTGGACATATTCATCGGCGGCTTGATCATGGGCGGCATCTATGCCCTCATCGCGGTAGGACTCAGCCTTCAGTACGGGGTTGGAAGGGTACTGAACGTCTCCCATGGCGAGTTCATCATGCTGGGGGCCTTTGCCACTTGGTCTCTTTACACGTTCCTGGGGATCAGTCCTCTCCTTTCCCTGCTCATATGCGGTCCGGTCCTTTTCATCATCGGGTTTCTCATCCATCGGAGCCTCTTTCAATACCTCAGACGGAAAGCGGAGTCTCCAGGCGCTTTTGCCGACAGCTCTCTCCTGGCCTCCTTCGGCCTGCTCTTCATCATTCAGAATATTGCCTTGATCATCTGGAAGGCCGACATCAGGGGATACTCCTACCTGGATTCCTCGGTAAATCTCCTTGGCGCCCTGTTCGCGGCAAATCGTCTCATCGCCCTTTTGTTCGCCGTGGGCATCAGCATGGCTTTCTACTTCTTCCTGACGCGTTCACGCATGGGAAAGGCGATCAGGGCGGCCGCCGAAGACCCGACGACGGCTCAGGTAATGGGGGTCAATGTCCATCGCGTGCTGGGCATTTGTTTCGGTCTCGGCGCCTTGATGGCGGGCCTGGCCGGCCCGTTGATCAGCATGATGTACGAAATTCAGCCGTCCATGGGCCTGGAGTACACCATCATCGCCATCATCGTGGTTGTCCTGGGGGGCTTGGGCAGCATCACCGGCAGTCTCATCGGGGGGTTCATCCTGGGCCTCATCGGTAGCATTGTGACCTATTTTGATGCCGGTCTTTCCCTGGTCGCCTACTATGTGATCTTCATCCTTCTGATCCTGGTAAAACCAACGGGCATTTTCGGGAAGTAGAGAAATGAATCGTATCGAAGCATTATCTTCCAGGCCCTTCGCCTATGGCGTGGTTTGTCTGTTCTTCCTCGTTCTGGCGACCCTCCCCCTTTACGTCAGCCCGTATCTTGTCATATTGCTCAACACCATCCTGATGCACATCGCCCTCACCTTGAGCTGGGCCATTTTCTCCGGGCCTACCCGATACATCTCGCTGGCGTCGGCGGCATTCTTCGGGGTGGGGGTGTACAGTTCGGCCGTCGTGGGACAAGAATTGCCTCTGCCCCTGGCGATCATTGCCGGAGGGCTCGTCAGCCTGACTCTGGCCCTTTTCATGGGCCTGCTCACCTTGAGACTGAGGGGCATGTATTTCATCATATTCACCTTCGGGATCAGCGAACTCATGAGGCACTTTCTCCTGTGGTGGGAGACGAACATGAAAGGCACGGTCGGCAGATTCGTCGTATCCGTTGACCATACGACGGTCTACTACGTCATGCTGGTCATCTTTGCGGCGGCGTTGCTTACCGCCTTCCTCATCAGGCATTCCAGATTCGGGCTGGCCTTGCGGAGCATCGGAGAGCATGAGGAGGCCGCGTTGCACATCGGCATCCACGTCACCTGGCTGAAGACGATCACCTTTGCCATCAGCGCGTTTTTCATGGGCGCGGCCGGAGCGACCATGGCCACGAGATGGACCTATGTGGATCCCTCCATAGCTTTTAACCCACTCTTTTCTTTTATGCCCGTCCTGATGGCCATCTTCGGCGGTACGGGGCATCTGTACGGACCGATTCTGGGTGCCACCGTCTTTGCACTGATCGAAGAGGTGTTGATTACCAGGTTTCCCTATTACTATATGCTCCTTTTCGGCATGATCATGATCGTCGTCATCCTGTTCCTCCCCAAGGGGCTGATCGGATTGATGCGCAAAAGGTGAGACATGGGGGTGAAGGGGGTTCATGGAACTGCTTGAAGGAAGAGGGCTCACAAAGGCCTTTGGAGGCTTGACGGCCATATTCGATGTGGATTTCCACATCAAAGAGGGGGAGATCCTTGGGCTGATCGGGCCGAACGGGGCCGGCAAGACCACCCTTTTTAATTTGCTGTCGGGCACGTATACCCACACTTCCGGCAGCACATGGTTCAAGGGAGAGAACATCACCCGCCTGAAGCCGAACCAGATATGCAGGCGGGGGATCTCCAGAACCTTTCAACTCATCAAGCTCTTTGGCAACATG
>JAFGPH010000534.1 GCA_016926135.1 Deltaproteobacteria bacterium | reverse complement strand
GTTCTCCGGATCCGGCCTCCTTTGCCCCACCCTCTTCCAGGACCCCCTCCAGCCCTTCGAGTTCATCCGTCTTCAGCGCAAAGTCCTTGGTCAACTCGGCAGTGGGCACCTCCCCGAGATCTCCGATCCCTTCGTCCTCCTTCGTTCCGGAGGGGACCCCTTCAACCACAAGATCGGTCAGTTCAATGATATCGTCCTCGGCCCCTATGGCCTCCTCGTCGATGTCGTCGAGGGAGATATCGTCCAGGTCGAAGTTCAGGAGGTCGTCTTCACCATCCGTTCCCTTTTGCGACTTTGGTTCCTGAATATCCATGATGGGGCACCGCCTTTGAATAGGGTGGCAGGTCGAAAAAACTGATTCACCTGGCTTTTTCCTAACACAGTGACCTCAGCCTGTCAAGGTTGAGGGCCTCCCAAATTCACCACCTGAAGATGGAGGTCGAGTTCGGTGTTGACCGGTACGCCAAAACCTGGTACAAATCACGACAGCAACAAGGTCGGGCGATTAGCTCAGGTGGATAGAGCGTTGGTCTCCGGAACCAGAGGTCGCGCGTTCGAGTCGCGCATCGCCCACCACCGAATACATCAGGGGCTTAGAACGTTTTCTAAGCCTCTTTTTCTGGTCCAAGAACGAGCCCTTTGTTTCCTTGCCATTTGCCATCAGGATTCCCCGTGTTATATTACTGCCCGGCCGGCACGCCATGCCTTCCTTCCGACATCGGGACGACAGCCGGCCGAAGACATCAGGGGCCATCTACCATGGATCATTACAGAACGCGTCTTCGGATCTACCTGACCATCTTCGGTGCGGTCCTTGTCGCAGGAGTGCTCGGCTTCTCCTATGCGGAGAAGGTTTCGATCCCGGACGCCCTCTATTTCTCCATCGTGACAGTGGCCACGGTCGGATACGGCGACATCCACCCCCAGACCGGTGCCGGAAAATTCCTCGCCGTCCTGCTCATTGTCGGCGGCGTGGGCACCTTCCTGGGCGTGATCGCCAGCGCCACGGAAATCCTGCTGAGCCGAAGGGAAGAGGAGGTACGGCGGGAGAAGCTGCACATGGTGACAAGCCTTTTCTTCAGCGAACTTGGAAACAGGCTCCTCAGCCTCTTCGCCAACATGGATACCGCGATCGACATAAAACAGAGGGACTTCGCTGTTTCCCCGGAATGGGACGCCCCTCGCTTCCGGGAGCGACAGAAGCAGCTCGACGCGCACTCCTACGCTGTGAAGGTCGAGGTCGAGGATCTTGAAGGGATCCACAAGATCCTGGAGGCTCGTGCAGACCTTCTGCTCCGGCTCCTGGAGAACCCGCTCGTCATCGAACATGGAAGTTTCAGTGACCTTCTGAGGGCCGTATTTCACCTCAGGGATGAACTGATGAACCGACGCTCATTTGCCGCTCTGCCCGAGCCGGACCGCCGTCACCTGGCCGGGGATGTGGCGCGCATCTACAGACTGCTGATCGGGGAATGGCTGTCCACCATGCTCTACCTCAAGCAGAGCTACCCCTTCTTGTTCTCCCTCGCCCTGCGCACCAATCCGTTCGACCCTCAGGCCTCGGTGATCGTCCAGGACGCATAGCCCCCCCGCTCACGGCTAGATCGATCGTCGCTGAGGAGAGCCCATGGAGACAAGAACAGGCGTTTTCTTCGACCCCTCCTTCAGTAGTGAGGAAATTCTTTCCCGGCTGCCCGCAGAGGTGAAAAGCTGGGCCGAAAAGGTCTGCGGCGGGAGATATCTGGTTCTGACCCACGGGTGCAGCCGGCCGGATGTTGCGGAGTTCATCGTTCCGGGCATCATCAAGATCCTTGCCAACGACGAAGAGGGCTGGGAAGTGCCTAAAGCTGATGGACTCGTGGAACCTCAGGTGGGCCAACCCGTCAAAGGGCGTCTCCCTCATGCCTTCAGTGCCGCAAGCCGCTCTTTCTTCTCTTTGATCTCTTCTTCCAGCTCCTCAATCAACAGAAGTTGAGACGGCCGAATGGAATGGGCCGGAAGGGCCAGTTCCCGGTCCCTCAGCCTCTCCTCAAGCGCCGCTATCTCCCGCTCCAACTCTTCCACGTCGTTCATGGTTGATCCTTTCCTTACACCTTCATAGCACAAAGGCTAGCCCAGGGGAACGTCCACTTCACCTCGGCCGACTGTCTGGAATAATCCCAATGAAGCACCCCCCACCGGCCCTTACACATGCAGTCGTTCATTATCAAGAACACATTTTTTCTTTCATTTTCGAATTGATTCAATATTTCCCTCTCGGGGATTTGACGGGCATACTTCATTAAAACTGTTTATAAACGGCATATTATTGGACCCAAATAAAAATCGACTGTTTTTTCCTTGACACCACTCTCATGCTTTCCTATCTTAAAGGAAATGGTTGCATGGCTTTTCGTTCATTATATAGAACTCTTTTTCCCGCTCATTCGACGAACGGATTCGCGCCCCCTGGAAAGATCTGCATCCCGGATTGATGCTGCACCGACATCTGACCCGTACCTCGCACGATCCTGAAGCGCCCCACTCTAGCAGCCTGGACCTTTACCAGACACGGGAGGTGAAAATCATGATTCACAAGGTCATCTATGTGGATCCTGCCGGGTGCACGGGATGCCGGGATTGCGAGACTGCCTGCTCCCTCAGGCATGCAGGCATGAGGAAGAGCGCCCGGACCCGGATACAGGTCGTCGGAGCGGGGGAGGATGGTTTCCATCTTCCCACCGTCTGCCAGCAATGCGTGGACCCTCCCTGCATGGCCGTCTGCCCCAGCGGCGCAATTCGGAGGGACAGGCAGATGGAAAGGGTCGTGATCGACAAGGAACTCTGCATCGGGTGCAAGATGTGCGTCTCCGCCTGCCCCATGGGCGCCATGGGATTTGACCCTGATCTGGGGCGGGCCTACAAGTGCGACCTCTGTGACGGAGACCCCCAGTGCGTAAAAGCCTGCCGAACCGGGGCCCTCGCCTATACAGAGGACCACACCCTTCATCACCATCGTATCCATGAATCCGCATGCAAGCTCTACAGCGTGGTTCGCATGCAGGCAGCGTAGATGGCTGGGAGAGAAGAATGGCCTATTTCAAGGTAAACGAACGTTGCAATGGATGTCTGGCGTGTGTACAGAATTGCCCTGCAAACGCCCTGGACTACCGCGATGAGGGAGGCAGGCGAAAGCTCCTCCACAACATGACCCGCTGCGCCCGCTGCGGCAACTGCTGGAGGGTCTGTCCCCATGGGGCTGTTGAGTTCCAGCACCTTCTCCAAGGCCAATGGGACGAGGTGACGACCATGGATCTCGTGACCTGCATGGTCTGCGGGGAGCCGCTCCATACGGTGAACCTCGGCAGGTCCATCGAGGACAGGCTGACCCGGGAAGTGGAGACCCTCTGTCCAAGGCATCGAAAGGCCCGGTCGTTCATGGCGTGGAAGCGGCTCTTTCCGGAAAAAGACACGGCAAGGGAGGCAGTTTTATGATCGTTGGAAACATCAAACCCATAGAGGAAATCGCCGCGTCCATAGCTGAGTTCAAGAAGATCCTGATCGTCGGATGCGGAAGTTGCGTGACCGTCTGCCTCTCCGGTGGTGACAAGGAGGCGAGGGCACTGGCCCGGGACCTCTCTAACCTCGACTGCTACAGGGGGGAGCCTCCTTCGCTGAAGGTGGAGACCTTTCAAAGGCAGTGTGAAAGGGATCTGGTGAAGGCCTACCTCCGGCTCCCCGAAGGGGTGGACGCAATCCTCTCTCTTGCCTGCGGGGCAGGGGTGCAGACCCTTGCTGACGTGTTCGATCCCCTCCCCGTCATCCCCGGACTGAACACCTCCTTTCTCGGGGCCCTGGACGAGCCCGGTCTGTGGCGGGAGAAATGCATAGGCTGCGGCGATTGCCTGCTCTCCGTCACCGGAGGAATCTGTCCCCTGGCCCGCTGTGCCAAACGGCTTCTGAACGGTCCCTGCGGGGGTTCCTCCCGGGGCAAATGCGAAATAGGCGAGGACGTGGACTGCGCTTGGCACCTGATCGTCGAACGACTCGCCGCCCGTGGCCGCCTCGACGATTACGAAAAGATCCATGCCCCAAGAGACTGGTCCTTCGGGAGGGGTGGCGGACCTCGATCCATCCAGCACGCCCCGAGGCAATTCCCCTCCTGATTACTTAGGGCCTGTCACAGAATAAGTTGAACAAGTCGGTCTGCGAAGCGTTCGCCCTGAGGTATCGAAGGGAGAATACCCCTGTTCATGCTTCGATACCTCAGCATGAACGGAACGTGGGGGCAAGTTGCACAACTTATCCTGTTACAGGGTCTCAAACGTATCGGGCCGGGTCCGCAATCCCGGCCTCCCGGAACCCCTTCTTCCTCAGCCTGCAACTGTCGCACCCCCCGCAGGCTCGGCCGTCAGGGGCAGGGTCGTAGCAACTGTGGGTCATGCCGTAATCAACGCCCAGTTCCAGCCCCTTGCGGATGATCTGGGCCTTGGTCATCCGGATAAGGGGTGTCCGTATTCTGAATCTGTTCTTCCCTTCCACGCCTGCCCTGGTCCCCAGGTTGGCCATCCGATCGAACGCCTCGATGTACTCCGGCCGGCAATCAGGATACCCGCTATAGTCGATGGCATTCACACCTATGAATATGTCCGAGGCCCCCAACACCTCGCCCCAGGCAAGGGCATAAGAGAGAAAGATGGTGTTGCGGGCCGGCACATAGGTTACCGGGATTTTCTTCTGCATCTCTCCTTCGTTCCGACCTTTCGGCACTTCGATATCATCGGTCAGCGCAGACCCACCTATCCGCTTCAGGTCGATATCGATCACGAGATGATCTTTCACTCCGAGCGCCTTCGCCACCCTTTCGGCCGCTTTCAGCTCAAGGACGTGACGCTGGCCATAACGAAAACTGAGGCTGTAGATTTCGTAGCCCTCGGATCCGGCAATGGCCATGACGGTTGTGGAATCTACCCCGCCGCTCGACAGAACGACCGCCTTCCTCGTTTTTGTTGCGCCTGACATGGCCCCTCTCTACAGGTCCTCAGGCTCGTCCCGTGTGCTCAAAAAGGCCAACCCTTCGGGCACACGTTCGAAGCCGGTGACCACATAGTCCGGTCTCACGCCCTCGTGCGTATGATTGCCCTGGTTGGATTCAAAGAAAAGGGTCCTCATGCCCAGCCGCTGTGCACCCAACACATCGCGGTACATGTCGTTCCCAACGAATATGACCCAAATAGTCCATGGCACTCCGTGAACCACGGCATGGCCCGTGCTTTTCCTCATGCCGTGTGGAAGCCCCCCATCATACGTAAGTTCTTTCCCTTTCCACGAACCAGTCGATCAAGTGTCGGGCAATGCTGATCCTGGGTGGGACGGCAGGGAGCCCGTCCGCGCGAAACCAGCCTGCTTCCGTGATTTCGGAAGGATCGATCCGGATGGTTCCACCCTCGTATTCCGCGGTGAACGCAATCATCAGGGAATCAGGAAAAGGCCATGGCTGGCTCCCGAAGTAACGGATGTTTTTCAACGAGACGCCCACCTCTTCGAAGACCTCCCGTTTCACGCACGCCTCAAGGGTTTCCCCCGGTTCCACAAACCCGGCCAGGACGCTGTAGAATTTTCCCGGAAACCGCTGCGAGTTGGCCAGCAGAATCTGGTGATCCTTGACCACGGCAACGATGATCGCCGGAGAGATCCTGGGGTACGCAACGCATCCGCACTGAGGACAGACCCGCGCCCTTTCATCCGTCTTCTTTTCAGTGGGATTTCCGCACCGCCCACAGTGCCGGTGGTTGCGGTTCCACCGCACCAACTGGTTTGCCAGGCCGGCCACCTGGATCACCTCCGGCTCCAGGGCCGCGAAAAGCCTCCTCAGCCCCATGAACGAGAAGCCTTCCGAAACAGGTTCCCCTTCCTGCACCTCCGCGGCATAGCATGGGCACTCATCCAGCCATCCAAGGAACTCCTTCTCCGCCGGCGCAACACCAAGCCTTTCCAGATTCGGCGACCGCGGAACAAAGAGACTCTCCCCTTTCTGTCCTACCAGCAGGTGTTGATCCCGGAAAAGGAACCACAAATCCGATTCCCGGTCTTCAGGGGGCGCTCGGAAAGACGAAACGAACGACATAAGCTTATCCTTTCTGACCGACCCGCGGGCCGATGACGTCATTCATACCACATTTCGATACCTCACCATGATCGGAAAGACCGTTCGTCCTGAGGTATCGAAGGACGAACAGGGTGAACGCGACTTTTTGCCGTGAAAACACCCCCCTCATCCCGACCCTCTCCCCCCACTTGGGTGGAGAGGGGGATTTTCATGCGTCGGGCTGACCGGCACGCCGGTCATGAGCGTTTACGAGATCGTCAACATTCAAACGTCGTTGTACTTCTTCGCGCTCCCTTTTGCCCTCTCCACCGGATACTTCTGCTCGTTGATTTGAAGCTTGGACAGGATCACCTCGGAGGGATCAAAGCCGAAGGCATGGCACATATTGAGGGCATAGATCAGAACATCACCAAGCTCTTCCTTGACCCTCCTGCGCCCTTCCGGATCGCCCCTGATCGCCTCCACCTCCTCCGGATTCTTCCACTGAAATATCTCCAGCAGCTCCGAGGCCTCCAACGAGAGAGAGATGGCCAGGTCCTTGGGGTTGTGGTACGGTGCCCAATCCCGGGCGTCTCTGAACTCGATGACTCTCTTTTCAAGCTCTTCTATATCCATCCTTATATCCTGCTCAAAACCTCATTTTGGGGCTGAAAATGCGGTCCCAAGCCCTGTTTTGGGCTTGACGCTGGGTATCTCTCAAGTGAAGTCAAATTGTTGTCTTGGTCCGACCGCCACCTATCGCATGAGTAGCAAACCACATATGGCGTTCAAGACGTTCAGCAGGTTTGCCCTGTCAAAATGAGTCATGCGCTCATGCTTTACGGCGTTGTATGCAGACCACCACTCGGGAGATTTTGCTTGAGCCCACGATGCCCAAGGGGTGAATTGGAGCCAGAAACGAGGGATACGGGCAATTTCACCGCAAATGGAGGAATAACCCCGTAGGATTCGTCGGCTGCACTCATCTATTCCCTCGGGTTTCGATCCGCCATCGATCTCTTTGCACAGGACCTTTGCCACCACATCCACTTCAGAGGAGACGGTCAATAGTAGCCGTGCCATCTCAATTGCATAACCTCCTGAGGGGAGGAGATGTTCTTCTTCCTTTCAACTCTTTGTTCCAGATATCTTTCTATGCAGGCCCGGATGACAAAGATGAAAGTCGAAGCCTCTTTGCCCAACCCTTTGACCGCTTCTAATCTATCCTTGGTCTGACTTAAGACTGAGTCAAACGACTTGTATTTCCTGAGCAGATCCTTGGCGAGCGGCTTTGTGTCTTTACGGGGGATGACATAGGTAAGCAGCAATTCCAGAAGCTCATAGTCGTGAAGCGCCTGTAGGCCCCCTTTCCTGAACCTCTCTCTTAGCCGATCCCTATGGCCCTTATGGTCTTTGACTTCCTTATCGGCGCTCATGATTGTTTTCTTCTCCCCACGGCGCTCTCCAGCAATCACCCAGCCGCCCTGGAACAACGTCCTAAATCGCCACAGAAGACACCAAACCCCATTCTCTTCCTATGGGACGAGAGATGGGGTTTGCTTGCATTCATAGGCGGCACCCTGTAGGGGAGGTTAGAGGTTCATGGAAAAACGATCCGGTCTTGAAGATGGGTGAACAGGTGCCAAGTTCTTTAAGAACGGGGTATTTTTTATTCCTATCAATGGGTTATGTCAAGAGAATTGGGCGGGAAGCCGCTGGTTTCGGGTTCAGAGTTCCGGGTCCAGGGCCCGGGTGTCTTCCATGGTCCACTCCGTCTCCCCGATTCAGGGCTTGTCCCTGTCCTGATTCAGGCATGCCTTCATCCGTCTCACCAGTTCCGTCTCCTGCACGTAGGGAATGACCAGGCGGTACTTGGCCCGGGTCATGCCCACGTAGATCAGGGCCGTCAGGGTTTCCTTCGCGCTCTCCGCGACGTGAATGTGATCGACGCCCACCAGGTAGACCAGGTCGAAATCCAGACCCTTGGAGCTGTGGATGCTGATGACCGAAACCCTGTCGGTCGTCACGTCGAACATCTGCTTGGACCTCACATCCTGTGAGACCCAGAAGGCGGGAATGCCGGAGGCGTCCAGCTTCTTGAGCAGGCGCATGGGCAGGGCCCTGTTGTCGTATGCGAATCGGCTGGGACCATACACCTTGTCATCATAGAGCACCGCGATCTCCGATCTTCGGTACCCCTCCTCTATACACGACCTCATGTCACGGGCCAGGAAGGTCTCCAGATCTTCGGCGCTCTCGACCCTGCGGATCTCGGGAGGCTCCCCGTGCAGGGGGGCCTCGTCGGGCAGCAGGGCGAGTTGCCTCTTCATGCCGGGTTTGCGACCGATGAACGCTTGCGTGAAATCAAAAATCTCCTTCGTGTTCCGGTACACCTGTCTGAGGTAAGTGGCCCTGCCGCTAGCCCTGATCCCCAGTTCCGACCAGGAGGGTCGTCTCATGTAGAGGTCCTGGAAGGAATCAAGGGCGACGACCAGGTCCCCGCCGGGCCTGAGAAGTCCCAGGAGCACCCGCAGCATCCTGTTGTCGAAGTCCTGGCCCTCGTCCGCCAGGATCGCGTCATAGGGACCGGCGCGTCCCTCCCCCTTCCCGATCCTTTCCAGTGCCTCCTGGGCGACCAGGTCGTAGTATTCGGAATCCTCGTTCTCGTAGTGGACCGTCTCCCCCAGGACCCGGGAGCACAGTTCAAAGAAATGGTAGACCTCGACCCCGTGCTCCCCCGTGCCGATCCCCTTTTCCAGGATGGACCGCTTCAGGTACCCCACAAGGGCGATGTTGAAACACACCAGAAGGATCTTCCTCATCCCCGGGTGATACCGGTGGAGATGGCAGCAGCGATGCACCAGCACGACGGTCTTACCGCTCCCCGGGGGCCCCTTGATAATCTGGTGCCCGGGCTTGAGACGCAGTGCCAGCCGTGCCTGCGCCTCGTCCAGGGCCTGCACCTCCCTCTGGAAACGGCTCTTTCCTTCTCCCCGGCGTGGCGGCAGGTCGATTCTCGATACCGGCCAGATCAGGAAACAGAGCCTTTCCGTCTCCTTCTCGGTGAGCCCTCTGAAGGGGAAGGGAAAGGCGCCTGCAATCCTGTCGTGGAATTTCCTCCCCGAGTTGTCACAGAGGATCTCGCCCGCCGCTTTCAGGTCATCTTCGAGCAGGGCCGACTCCTGCGGGATAAGCCACTGGAGCCCCCTGTCGAGATACTGGCTCCTGCGGATGTTGGGGAATACGGCCATCCTGCCGATGGGGATCTTCAGCTCGCCTTCGTGAAGCGGTTCTTCGGATAGGAATTCGGGAAACGCCCTGAACTTCTCCATCAGTTCAAGGACAGCTCCCCTGGCCTGTTTGAGGGGATTGGTCTTCTCTTCGGCCCGTCCTGAGATGCGGACGGTGAACTTGCGCGGGGTATAGGAGACGATCTGTCTGGAGGTCCAGTCCTTCACCTCCAGGACCAGGAGCCCCAGCTTCCGGCAGAACAGGACGAAATCGGGCTCCCGGCCGGTACGGCCTATGGAGGGCTGATACCAGCAGATGAAATCCCTTTGGGGTCTGGCCGCCTCCCTCAGGAACCGGAAGAGCCTTTTCTCGCCCTCGGTGGCCTCCTCAAGCCCCTCGATGTCCTCCGGATACATCCTGGCCATGGCTCGGTGTCCAAAGTCGGTTTCATCATTGAGCCGGACCCTCTCCCTCAGTAGAGAGAGAGTCTTCGGGAAAGGCGTCCCACTTCCCCCGGCGACGCAGGTCCTCGATGACGCCGCGGGCCGCCTCCCTGAGGGCCAGCTTGTCCACCTTGGTGCTCCGGGTCATGGGAAATTCCCTGCCTGCTGGCCATATCTCGACATGCTGGGGCCGCTTGTACGAGGCGATCTGCCGGCAGTGCTCCATCACCCGGTCCCCTGTGAGTTCGGCGCCCTTCTTCGGCCGGACAAACGCGAAAACCCCTTCGTCGAACACCCTGTGGGGCATGCCCACCACCTCGGTCACATCCACGCCCTCCAGCCGGGCAATGTGTGACTCCACCTCGTCGGGAAAGACGTTATAGCCCTTCTGCTTGATCATGAATTTGCGACGCCCCGCGAGGTAGAGGGCGCGGTAGGTCCCCAGATCCTTGAAATAACCGAGATCGCCGGTGTAGAGAATTCCCTCCTTTGAAATGGCCCCGGCCGTCTCCTCCGGCATGTTGTAGTAGCCCAGAAACACGATGGGCGGGTGATAGCAAATCTCTCCCACCTCCCCGTCCGGGACTTCTTCGCCCGCCCCTCCGTCCTCCCTCATGGCCCTGCGCACCGTGACCTGGGCCAGATCAGGGAAGGCGCGTCCCACCTGGCCTACCATCTCTTCGGTCGGGATGCCCCTGGGTGTGAATGTGGCAAAACCGGCGTTCTCGGTCATGCCGATACCGGTCCCATACTCCGGTGCCATGGCGGAAAGCTTCTCCAGAAAGGCCGCATCCACGGCCGACCCGGCATAGGCCACGAACTTCAGGCTGCTCAGGTCGTATTTCTTGTACTCGGGGTGGTTCCACAACATGCGGAACTGGGTGGGAATCTGGCCGAGGACGTTCACCCTGTGCCTCTCCACGGCCTCGAGGGTCATCTTCACATCGAAGATCCTGAGCAGCACCGCAGTGCCCCCCAGAAACATGGTGGTCATGAAGCACTCGGTCACGCAGCCCACGTGGCTGGGGGGCAGATTGATGAGAAGGCGGAAATCGCCTCCCATGCCGATGTCGATACCGCGGGCGAGGACCTCGTTCTGAACGATGATGTTTTCATGACAGAGGAGCGCAGGTTTGGGGTCACCGGTCGTGCCCGTGGTGTAAATGATGAGTGCGGGGCTCCGGGTCCCAATGGCGGAAAAGGCCTTCCGGAGGCGCCCGGAAAAAAGGTCCTTGACCTTCAACCACACGAGCCTCTTCTTTTCCATCATGTCCGTGACGGCCAGCGCACCATCCAGGAGGTCGCCCGGCCCGGGATCCGGGGTGAACTGCACCAGGTGTTCCACGGAGGGGCAATGCTCCCTGACCGCTCTTCCCGCCTCACGGAAGTCCCGCACCGGCGTGTTCCCCAGGAAGAAAAAAGCCCTGGGCTCGATCTTGGCAAGGTCTCTTACCAGCTCCTCTTCCTTCAGCCGCAGGTCCATGGGTGCGATGATGGCGCCGATCTTGAAGCAGGCGTACATGAGGGCCATGTGCTCGGGGATAAGCACGAGCATGGTGGCGACACGATCCCCCTTGCGGATCCCCATGTCCAGGAGCCGCAGGGCAAAGAAGTCGATCAGAGAGAGGAACCTCTTGTAGGTAACGGTCTTACCGTCCTCGTGCTGGATCATGGCCGGTTTGCCCGGGGTCTTTCCGGCCCAGTGTCGTATGTAATCATTGAGGAGAGGAAGCCTCAGATACTGCGATGTGGTTTCCATGGGTCCTCCTTGGTGAATAGTGGAGTACTGCAGTGATGGAGGAATGGGTCTAAACCGACTCTACTCGGGCATGTGTCATCAGGGCATATCCTCCACTGATCGCCTTCCCCCCCTCCTGGTTCAAAACGTGGAAGTGGAGGTCCGTGCCGTCTTGCCCCTCGCCCTTGCCCAGAAGCTGCACCCTGATGGTGGTCCCCGGCAGGACCATGCCCGTGAAACGGCAGGACAGGCGCCTCAGCGTGGAGGGGTTCCCTTCCCCTTCACGATTGACGATCTCCCTGGCGGCAAAGGCGAGGGTGGCCGTGCCCTGGAGGATGGTACCGGGGAGCCCGACCTGGCGGGCAAAGGACCTGGACGTGTGGATGGGGAATACGATATCGGTACAGCCGTCATAGACATGGGGCCGCAGGGGATCCACGAAGATCGGGCTTTCCCACAGCGAGCGTGATCCTTCCTGAAAAGAAGGGGTCTCCGGGATCGGCGATGGAGAGCGGCCATCGTCCGAACACCTGACCCCCCTCAGCAGGGCCCCAATGTGCTCGGTGAAAACAGCCTCTCCCTCCCGGTTCACGGCGTCGAAACGCACGACTACCCTTGTGCCGGCCCTGTGTGGGAGAATCGCGGCAATCTCTCCCTTGACGGTCAACGGGTCGCCGGGACGGATCGGGCGGTGGAATTCGAGGTCCTCGGTGTGGTGAACCTGGGTCATCATGACGTCCATGGGAAAATCGTCCGATTCCAGATAATCCCATATCCGCTCGACGATGGGCCAGGTCACGGCCACGCCGAACACCGGGGGCGCAATGATACCCCCCTCGCGTTCATCGTCCATATAAAAGGGGTTGGGATCATCCACTGCTGCGGCGAAGTTCATGGTCCGGCGCCATGTGACCTCCGTGTAGTAGTCCCTGAGGCGTGTGCCTGCAAACCTGGAGCTCAAGTCCATGGCGTCTCACGTCGCATCACGCGACTTCATCCTCTCCTTCAAAGATATTCGGAAAGCGGCTCTTCATACTCATGAAACCGCTTCTCCCAACCACAATATGATCAATCACAGGGATGGCAACCGCGGAGCAGGCCTGCACCAGGGACCTTGTCAACCCGATATCCTCTTCACTCGCCCTGGGCAGCCCCCCGGGGTGATTGTGCGCGAGGATCAGGGCAGAGGCCTTCCTCCTGAGGGCGGACCTGGCGACCTCACCGGCATCCAGGACCGCGGTCCCTTCAGCACCCCTGAACAGCACCTCCTCCGCCACCAGGTGATTGGAGCGTCCGAGGTGAATGAGCCGCCATTCCTCCCTGTCGAGGTCCCTCATGGATACGCCCAGGTACTCCTGCAGGGCTTTCGGGTTCTGGAGAAGATTCACTTTCTCGAGAGGCTCGCGGAGCTGTCTCTTGATGATTTCCATGGCCGCCAGGATCTGCGCTGCCCTTGCCTTCCCGATCCGTTTTATTCTCGTGAGCTCTTCGCGACTTGCAGATTTGAGACCCTTGAATCCGCCGAATTCCGTCAGCACGTCGTGTGCGATGGAGAGCGCATCCTTTCCATCTGCATTCGTCCTCAGCAAAACCGCGAGAAGGGAGGCATCGCTCAAGCCCTCGGGCCCTTTCTCCAGAAGCCTCTTCTGCGGCCGATCCCCCTCCGGCCAGTGCTTCACGCGGATGACCTTGCTCTCTTTCCTTTCTTTTGCGGCCATGGCTTCTCCATCCGATGGTTCTCTGATTTCAGGCCCCCGGAAAATCCCCATTTACAGAAGGGGCCTTCCTGTCATCTTCAACCGAATCGTGGGCGAATACGGACCCATGTTCCCCCAAATCAGCCCATTTTGCAATCAGAGAAAGGAGGCTATCCATCGGGCAGCTCGCCTTCCCGCATCCGGCACAAAAGGCATGGGGTGTTCAAGCCTTCCCTTCTGATCGTCATACATCCGGTCAAAGGCAATCGCCACATGCTTGTGGCTGAACATGGCCGTCTCTGCCTGGGTGTTATACCCTGCCCCTGTGATCAGCAGGGCGGCGTCCTCAAAGAGCCTTGAGGCCGGGAAATACTCAAACCATGGCCATCCGCCGGTGTTCAAGGGTCTCGGCGTGACCAAGGCGAGCCTCCCGCCCCCCTTTTTCCCCATCTCCTCCTGAGCAGCCCTGATCAGGGCCTGGATTTCTGTGAGGGGACCGCTGTGGACAAGGAGGCTCAACTCCCCCGTCTTCAGTAGTCCCTGCAGTTGGGGGTGAACCGGAGGCACCCTCCGAAGCTCAGGGAGCCTCAACCTGCCCGGCAGGCGAAGGCAGGGAACGCCCAGTTCGGACACCCACCTTTCGTGATCCGTACTGAGGGGTTCAAGCACAATGACGCAGCCTATGCCCGGTTCCCTCCGGCGCCCAAGCCTGTCCAGGGAGCGAAGGTAGTCTTTCCATTTCATTCGCCGGGCCAGGTAGAGGAATCTGGTTTCCGGCAGGTATCCCAGTGCCCATTCCCCTCTCAGGCCCCACGGGAAGGAGTCCGCAACCACCAGGTGCGCCTTCCACCTCCGAATCCGGGCAGGCAGGACTTCCTTCCACTTCTGGGAGGGGATAAAAGCGACCGGACACCCTGTGAGGGTGGAAATCCCCCCGGCGTAAGGCGAGTCGGTCGCAACGAGGGCGTCGACACCCACGGCCCTGAGCTCGATGCAAAGGCCCGAGGCCCTTGTAAGGTGCCCCAGCCCCGCACCTGGAGCCGAGATGATCACGGAAAATCCCATGGTTATCGATCCAGGGCGAAAAAGAGGAGGATAAGCAGGTTCCTGCCCTCCTCATCGAGACCCTCCACCAGGAAGGGAGCAAAAGCGCCACTGAGCCCTCCCGCATTTCTGAGCACCGCTATTTCATCACCGCCGGCGTTCTTGGCCTTGAGTTTCCCGTTTTCGGGATAGAATTTGATACTGCCATACTCCTTTCCGTCCCGAACTACCTTCACCTTGTCTTTCCTGAACTTGATCTCCCAGGGAGTCTCACCATCCCTCACCGTCACCTTGATCTTCTCCGGGGTGAATCTCACTTCCGTGAAACGCGGGCGATCTTTCCATGAAAGGTTCAACTTCTCACCCTTGAACCGGCCGCTCCCGACCTTTCTCTGATTCACGAGAAAAACGGCTTCCTTCCCGCTATCGAGAAGAACCCCGAAGGCGGATCCCTTCTCATGGGCGATCCACTCTCCCTGCTTCTCCATCTTCACGCTCAGGTGTCTCGCCTGTCCGTATGTGATGACGTGTTCCGCTGCAAGGGCTTCGGCCTGATGCCAGAAAAAAACCTGGGCCGCAAACGCCAGCACACATAGAACCTGACAGCGCATGATCTTCATGGTCTTCCTCCTTGACACAGATTCCAGAGGGTGAGGTTTTCTTCCAGGAAATCGTCACAGCCCCCGCACACCTCGAAGGCAAAGCCCGACGCCATGGAGCATCGCGTTTCCCTTCGCCATTTTCCCGAGAGGATTTCATCCAGGGGGATATCCCGTATGCTGCCATAACTCCGCTCCGGCATCTTTCCCATACAGCAGGGGTATACCCTTTTCCGGACCCCTCACTCTGCCGGATGCTGCAAAGCCCGCAACGCAGGTTGCAGCGCCAGGTCAACTTGAGTTTGGCGCTCAGCAGGGGAAACGGTTGATCCGGGTCGGAAAGGGCCTGGCGGGCCTGTGCAGCCATTTCAGGGTTACTGTGGAGAAGGTGACCCAGGTTCATGATCGTTTCCCAGCCCTTCCGTTCTCCCCGGGAAAAAGGATCTCCAGGAGTCTCGCCCTTTCCCGGTCCGTGGAGAAATCACGAATCACGCGGGCCTTTGCACGCGCCGCGATGGTTGAAAGCTCCTCATCGGTGAGAGAAAGGGCCTCGACAGTCACCCGCGCCGCGGCCTCGCCGTCCTCCGCCCGGAAGAGAAAGCCCGTTTCGCCGTGAACCACCACGTCCTTCATCCCCCCCGCGTCGGAGACAATCGGCAGGGCACCCGATACCATGCCTTCGAGGAGCGCATTGGGCATTCCGTCAAAGAGGGACGGGATCACCACATAGTCACAGGCCGCGTAAAGGCCTGCAAGATCTCCCCTTTCGCAGAAGGGGACATGGAGATGAAGGGGGACAAGGACCGGATCATCCAGGATCTGGCGGGTCTCTTCGTCGATCCTTCCCACCACAAGCAGTCCCACACGCTCCGAGAGCCCCGAATCCCGCAAGGCCCTCAGCCACAGCGTGACCCTCTTCTTGAATTTCAGCTCCCCAAAAAGGCCCACCACGCGTCGGCCGTTTTCTCCAAGCCTCTTGCGGATCTCCTCGCGGCGTGCCCGGTCCGCGGGCAGCAACTCCCACTCGGACACGTCCACGCCGTTCGGAAGAAACCGCACATCCTTCTCCGGAAAGAGGGCCAGGACCCTTTCAACCATCTCCCTGGAGACCGCTCCGACGACTCCCGCGCGGGACAGGGCTTCCCTCACCCAGTGTCCCCGCCTGGCCTCAAACCAGTCCCGGTCAAGATCATTGCCGCGAACCAGCACCAGGGAAGGAAGTTCCAGCCAGGAGGCATAGGAAACGGCCAGAAAGCCGGGGAAATTGGCCCCAAATCCCACCACGAAGGTGTACGGGGTGACGGCATGCCGTCGTCTGACAAGGGACCATCCCAACTGCGCCGAATGCCCCGGGGCCCCTCCGGCTCTGAGGGTGTAATCCACGCCGCCGTCTCGATCCGTCGCGGCAATTCCCTCCCTGAATGGCTCTCCCGAGAGTAGCAGAACATCGAGGTGGACATCGAGGGCGCGCAGTCCCCGGACCATTCGCCCGCAACTCACGGCCATGCCGCCAACCGAGGGCGGAAAACGCTCCGTGATCCAAAGAACGCGGCCGTTTCCGGATATCCTCACTTCAGAATGCCCCGGCGTTTCCCGCTTCATCATCCCGTTCAACCCTTTCAACTTTCCATTTCATCATAGCCTCCCTGCGACATGCCCTCTTCGGGTGGTTCCCCTTCGCCCGGGCCGAATTCGGAATCAGGAGGGGCGTCCCGGTCAGCATCCATGCTCGCACGGTCCCCGGCGGAGTAATAACCGGCGCCCCCGAGAACATGGGGCTCATAGCCGTAATCATGGTAGTATTCGTCGCGCACTCTGCTCCTTCGAAATTCGGGTCTCGACGCCATATCCGGATCCTGGAGCGCACACGAAGGGCATCGGGGGGCACCGTCCTGCCCTATGAGGATGTGTTGGGAGCAGAGCGACAATCCGCAGAGGGTGCAGGCAGCTGTGGCGGGCTCCCCACAAACCCTGAGCACAAGGAGACCCACCCTGGCCCTGCATGACTCGGAACCGGGATCGAACATTGCCCTACCTCCTCTCCCCGACAGGTCTCGTCATGGCGTAAAGATGCATGAGAAGACGCACGATTTCCTTGGCCTTGATCGTCTCGACAGGCTCCTTGCCGACCGTCTTGAACTTGAATTTCCTGGTGATCCTCACCCCCGGAATCCCCCGTCTCTTGACGATCCTCACCTTGTCCACCCTCGCCCGTTCCTGAACCCTGGACTTGTTCCACCTGAGGTATTCCACGGAGGGGAACAGGGTCGCCGAAACAAGCACCACCTTTTTCCACTTCACCTTGAACTTCGTCTTGCGCCTCGGGTTTGTCCACTGTCTCTCCTGGCGGAGCACAAGGTTCACCAGCCGCAGCCGGACCATGCTCCCGTCGGCCATCCGCACGCTCATGGCGCACCAGCGATCCCTGTAAAGCCTTTCCGTCACTCTCTTGAATCGACCCGGAGGGACGTCTCCCTCGCGGATGACCTTGCCGGGCTTGAGCCCCACAAGATTGAGGGACAGGCGGACGGGGACCTTCTTCGTCAGATCCTCCTGGAGGATCTTCAGAAGAGGAATGAGAACCGTTCTGAAATCGCTCATGAGGTCCATGTCCCGGAGCTTCTTGACGCGGCTGTGGAAGAGAATTGACAGAACCAGACATGCGCAAGAGAGGAGCAAACCCACCACCACCCCAGGGAGGCCCAAGGCGTCTCCAAGAAGAAAGCTGAGCACAAAGAGAATGCCGAACAGGACAAAGAAAAGCACTCGTCTTCGGCTCGCCTTGGCGTACAGCCTGTCCCTTATGCTGTCGAACCCGGCCAGCTCCGTCAGAAGGGACCGCCACGCCTTGGCAGGCTTTCTTTCCTCGATACGCTTCAATAGGATAACCTGCCTGGCCTTGGGGGTCAGGCTTTCCAGTGACAAAGGTCCTTCTTTGGACGCCATGGGGCCTCCCTTCTCAAAGGCGAAGTGCTTTGTCTTCGAACCTTTTTGACTCGGACTCAGCGACCACGCTATCCAAGGTCGTGAGCCACGCATTCAGCTTTGAGCGGATCCTCCGGTAGTGAAAAGAACGTTCAGCCCTTTTCCTGGCGTTCTCGGAAAGGGCCCTTGCGAAGGTATCGTCCAGGCATAACCGCCGAAGGGCCACGGCCCACCGCCTCGGTTCTCCGGCAGGCACCAGGAGCCCGTCCCGGCCCTGGGAGATGAGCTCCCTACAGGGACCCAGGTCCGATGCGATCACGGCCGTGCCGGCGGCCATGGACTCAACGATCTTTACGGGGCAACAACCCTGTGAGACGTTTCGTGTAGTTTCCGCAAGGGGTGCCACGGTGAATCGCAGGGCCGCGATGACCGCCGCAAGCCCTTCCGGGGCGAGGGGCAGCCGAATCAGGACCCGATCGGAGAGTCCCAGCCTGCGGATGGTTTTTCTGAGGGCCTTGAGCGCCGCCCGACGTTCTCCTGTGACAATGAGCATGCGTGTTTCCGGGATGTCGGCGGCCGTCATGGCAAAGGCCTGCAGGGCCGTTTCCAGACCCTGCCAGGAATGAAGGCTGCCGATGTACCCGAACCATGTC
>JAFGPH010000533.1 GCA_016926135.1 Deltaproteobacteria bacterium | reverse complement strand
CCGGAGGGGATCAGTCTCTGCTCGTGCCTTGCCTTGGCCTCCAGGACCATTTGCCGAAAGCGCTCCTGGTTGTCGAGCCGCACCTTGAGAAGCATGTCGCGCAGAATGCCCAGGAGTTCATGGGATTGATTGAGCATGGCCTTGCCCCTCAGGAAGAGCCACAGGGCGCCCCGGGGAGATCCATTGCGTGCCGAGGCATACAGGTGCGGCCAGATCCCGCCCGTCTTCCTGCTGATCCTCTGGGTGAGGCTGACGTAGTCTTCGTCCTCCGTGCCGATCTCCGCCATGGCCCTCCCGAAAAGGGGCAGGTAAGGGAGGAGCCTCTGGGGCAGGGTGTGGAGGGGGAAACCCAGGTCGAGGTAGATGATCCCGTTGGTGAAGAGGTCATGATAAAGGATCCTGGTCTCCTGGTCCCCAAAGACGTCGAGCGGGATCGACTTGTTGACCCTGCTCAGATCCGACAGAGCCAGGGACGGAATGGTTGCCAGGGCCTCGGGTGGATCCGGAGTCTCCTGAATCTCCCTGAGCCTCGCAGCCTCCTGGAGGACATCCTCCAACTGGGAGGGCGTCATGGACGACCTCACCCCCGCGAGACGGTTCCGTTCGGCCTCCTCCTCTTTCCTCGCCAATTCCGGGTCGGGTTTGAGGACCACCAGGGTTCGGTGGGCATTGTTCAGGAAGAATCGATCGATCAGCCCTTCGAAGAGGCCACTCTCCTCTGCAATGCGTGCCTTCACCTTTTCCAGCGGTCCTTCAAAGGCCACAAGGGCAAGAGGGTCTTCCCCGTAAAGCCACGTGGTCAGGGCGCGCAGCATCAGGGCCAGCCCCCTGGGGTAGCTTCCCGTGTTGTTCTCCCTGAGGGCAAACTCGACGCTGTTCACCGCCGCCTCCACGGTGTGGGGATCGATGCCCTCCCGGCAGAGGCGTGCGAGGGTTTCCAGGACGAGGGATTCGATCCGGTCTTCGTTTTCGGCTTCGATGCCCTTCAGGCCCGTGGAGAAGCACATCTGCCTGAGTTCCGCCTCCAGCCCCTGGCCTGCGAGATCCTCCCCGTAACCGGAGTCCATGAGGGCCTTCCGAAGGGGTGAGCCCGGCATGCCCAGGAAGATGTACTCCAGCATGTGGAGGGCCAGGTTGAGTTCCCGGTTCGTGGTCTCCTCCAGGAGCCAGTTCAGCGTGACCATGCCCTTTGAGGCCTGAGCGCCGTCTCCCGAGGCAAAGGGCCGGACAAGCCGCGTCGGTTCCCTGAAAACGGGTTGGAGCCTTATGCCGGAATCGACGCTCACGGCCTCAAAATCCCGCAGATAGCCGTCGGTGAGGCTGAGCCGTCTCTCCGGGTCGTCATCGCCGTAGAAGTAGATCCGGGCATTGGAGGGGTGGTAGTACTTCCGGTGGAAGGCCGTGAACTGTTCATAGGTAAGCGTAGGGATCTCCCTGGGGTCGCCGCCCGCATCGAGCCCGTAGGCATTGTCCGGGAAAAGGGAGCGCCGGGAAACCTCGGCAAGGAGGTTTTCCGGAGAGGAGTAGGCCCCCTTCATCTCACTGAACACGACCCCACGATAGATGAGGTTTTGCCCCCCTCCTTCGGCTTCGAGGTGCCAGCCTTCCTGCCGGAGGACAAAGGGGGTGATGCGGGGATAGAAGACCGCATCCAGGTAAACGTCGATGAGGTTGTAGAAGTCCTGCACATTCTGGCTCGCCACCGGGTAGCAGGTCTTGTCCGGATAGGTCATGGCATTCAGGAAGGTCTTGAGGGAGCCCTTGAGCAGTTCCACAAAGGGTTCCTTGACCGGGTACTTGCGGGAACCGCACAGCACCGAATGCTCCAGGATGTGGGGCAGCCCCGTGGAGTCGTTGGGGGGGGTGCGGAAGGTGATACCGAAGACCTTGTTTTCATCGTCGTTCATGAGTGAGAGGAGTTCGGCACCTGTCTTGACGTGCCTGAAAAGCTGGGCACTTGTTCCCAGTTCAGGGATCTCCTCCGCCCTTAACCGTTCAAACCCGTGGATCACGGTCATCATTTCCTCCCTCCCTTCATCAACTCCCTGGTCTTGACCCCCATTTGTTCCGGCGTCATATCCCGCTCCCCCTCTCCTTCGTTCTGCCCGTCGCCGCTCGTCGTCACGGCCTCATTTCCCGTTCGATCCGCATGCCCGGAAGCGAATCCAAAGGACAAGGTAGATCATCAAGACTCGAAAAGCAATGAGGCTGTCAATGAACTACCCCGCGGCAAGCTGCGGGGAATGAACCGGCGGCGAGCCACTGCCCTGGGGGCCGAGCGAACCCCGGATTGAAACATGCCGTTTGATGATTAGAATAGCCCCATATCACGAGGAGGAGCCCCTATGATCAGCAAGAAGATGGAAAAGGCCCTTAACGGGCAGGTGAACAAGGAGATGTATTCCGCGTACCTCTACATGGCCATGTCGTCCTACAGCAACCTCATCGGCCTGAAGGGGTTTGCCAACTGGTTCATGGTCCAGTATCACGAAGAGATGCTGCACGCCATGAAGATTTACGAGTACATCGGCAGGCAGGGCGGCCAGGCCGTGCTCATGGACATCAAGCAGCCGCCGTCCGAATGGGCCTCCCCCCTGGACATGTTCGAGAAGACACTGGCTCATGAGAAGTTCATCACCAAGTCCATCAACGACCTGATGGACCTGGCCATTGCCCAAAAGGACCATGCCACCCAGATCTTCCTCCAGTGGTACGTGACGGAACAGATCGAGGAGGAGGAAAACGACAACGAGATCATCGGGAAGCTGAAACTCTTGGGCGCGGGTTCCGGGGGCAAGAACGGCCTTTTCATGATCGACAAGGAGCTGGGTGCCCGCATCACCACGGTGCCGACCGACTACAGCAAGGGGATCGAGTCAGCCATGAAGGGCACGGCCGCTTAAGACACGGGGACCGATCACAGGCCCACGCGGTCACGCTGCAGCTCAGAACTCGTTGCGCCCTGGACGACTACCCCCCGGGGGATCGAGGGGCCGTG
>JAFGPH010000532.1 GCA_016926135.1 Deltaproteobacteria bacterium | reverse complement strand
TGGGAGACATTCTTTGATGCCCATGCACCGATCTACGAGGAGAACGTATTCACGAAAAACACGATCCTTGAGGTGGATTTCCTCATCGAGGAGCTGTCGCTCCCACCGGGAAGCTCGATTCTTGATGTCGGTTGCGGGACAGGGCGCCACTCCATTGAGTTGGCGAAGCGGGGCTATGCGGTCACGGGTTTGGATCTGTCTTCAGAGATGCTTGCCAGGGCCGCAGATGCAGCCAAGGCAGCCGGTGTGAACGTAGACTGGATTCACTCTGATGCCACCCGTTTCTCTTTCCCAGGGAAGTTCGATGGTGCGGTTTGCCTGTGCGAGGGAGCCTTCGGCCTTCTCGGCCAGATAGATGATCCGATTGAACAGCCGCTCTCCATCCTGTGCAACATCTCCCGAAGCCTGAAGCCGCAGGCCAAGGCTGTGTTCACCGTGCTTAATGCAGCGGCCATGTTTCGCAGGTACACCAATAAAGACGTTGCTGAGGGGAGCTTCGATCCTCTTACGATAGTTGAGTCGTCAGAACACCCGCCGCAAGAGGGGCTTCCTCCTATTGCGGTTCGAGAGCGGGGTTTCGTGCCCACGGAACTCATGCTCCTTTTCCGCCTCGCCGGCTTGTCTGTTCTGAACATGTGGGGCGGAACTGCAGGGAACTGGGAGAGAAGGACTCTTGATCTGGACGAGATTGAGATCATGATCGTGGCACGCAAGACCGCTGAACCGGCAGATCAGCTGAATCAGCTATAAACCCAGTTAAGAGGGAATGCAGCTCCAAAAGTCTTACTGCCGCAAATCTCTCCTTGCCATCGTCATTGATCTCTTGGGACGGGCCGGCTTGGGAAATAATGCGGAGCCCTCCAATGGCTCCGGCTGTGTCCGCAGGAACAGGGATTTACATGGAGCAGCCTTTTTCATTGCCGAGGCTCTCTGCACTTGCTATATTCCCCGAATGTTCTACGAGAAGCAAGGATCGATGGAGGAGCATATCACACTAGGAATCAGCACCTGCCTGCTGGGTCAGAAGGTTCGATATGACGGCGGGCACAAGCTGGATCGGTTTCTGACCGATACCCTCGGCCAGTACGTGCACTATGTCCCTGTTTGTCCTGAGGTTGAATGCGGGTTCGGCATCCCCCGTGAGGCCTTCCGACTCGTGGGTGATCCGGAATCGCCGCGTCTTGTCACCTCCCGTACCCGCCAGGACTACACGGAGAGGATGACGCAGTGGGGCATGAAGCGAGTAATTGAACTCGAAGCAGAGGGGCTCTGCGGCTTTGTTTTCAAGAGCGATTCCCCCAGCAGCGGCATGGAACGGGTCAAGGTCTACAGCGAGAAGGGAATACCCGTGAAGAGAGGGCGGGGAATCTTTGCTCGTCTCTTTATGGAACACTTTCCGCTTCTTCCTGTCGAAGAAGAAGGCCGCCTCCATGATCCCGGATTACGCGAGAACTTTATCGAGCGGATCTTTGCCTTAAGGCGCTGGCGCGAGGTCCTCTCAAAAGGCCGTACAATGGCAGATCTGGTGGAGTTTCACACCTGCCATAAGCTTCTCATTTTCTCCCACAGCGAGCCGCACCACAGAGCTATGGGAAAGCTGGCGGCAGCAGGCAGGCAGATGCCCCTCAAAGAGCTGTATGCACGGTACGAGGCCCTCCTGATGGAGGCATTGCGGCTGAAAACCACCCCTAAAAAGAACAGCAATGTCCTCATGCACATGATGGGGTATTTCAAGAAACAGCTAACCCCAGCCGAAAAGCAGGAACTTCTCGAAATCATGCGCCGGTACCGGGACGGCTATATCCCCCTTATCGTGCCGATTACCCTCGTCAACCACTATGTGCGAAAGTACAACCAGCCCTATCTGAGCGGGCAAATATACCTACACCCTCATCCTGTAGAGCTTAAACTTAGAAACCATGTGTAAGAAGCCTCTATGGGCGATGCGCGAATGCCGTCAGAGGACCTTTATTCCCCAGATCCCTCTGCTGCTCCAACGAGTCCTCGTTCCCTGAATCAGGATTATCCCATAAATCCCTGTGGATGGCGGAACCTGATCGGCAACAGGGCTTAGTCGGGGAAGAGCAGCACAAAGTGATTGAAGACGTGCCCCGGGCTGCATAAAAGATATATTGATTCCTGGTATTCTTGAAGCCCTACAAGACATTGCCGTTCATCGGGGACGGCGGCAATCCATGGAAACTTCATAGAGGTTGCCGGTATACAACCAAAGATCTGTCTGGAGGCATTATGAAGGTAGCTGTTACAGGAGGCTTAGGGTTTGTCGGCACGCAGCTTTCAGCGCGGCTTCTTGAGAGGGGGCACCAGGTCACAGTCATAGACTACTCCCCCATGCCGAAACCCTCCACCCCCAAAGAGGCGAGATATGTGTCTGCTGATACCACGGTACCCGGAGCCTGGCAAGACGAGGTCCGGATACAAGACGCGGTCATCAATCTGGCCGGGACATCGATCTTCCAACGGTGGAGTGAGAAGACCAAGCCGTCTATCTACAATAGCAGAATCCTCACCACGCGGAACGTCGTGGAGGCCATGTCGGGCGGCAAAGACTCCCTGCTTTGCAGCACCTCGGCTGTGGGGTATTACGGTTTCAGGGACGACGAGGAAATAACCGAGGATGAGAGCCCCGGCAGCGATTTCCTGGCTCAGGTGTGCGTCGATTGGGAGAAGGAGGCCCGGAAAGCTGAAGATAAAGGAGCCAGGGTGGTTCTGACCCGGTTCGGGATCGTCCTGGGAAGCACAGGGGGTGCACTGGGACAACTAATTCCTGCTTTCAAGAGCTTTGTAGGGGGACCGCTGGGAAGCGGTCGACAGTGGTTTTCCTGGATTCACATGGAAGACCTTTTGAGAGCATTCCTATTCGTTTTCGACACTCAGGACATCCATGGTCCGGTAAACTTTTGTTCGCCGAATCCTGTCCGCAACGCCGAGTTGGCCAAGGCCCTGGGAACGGTGCTGTCCCGGCCCTCGTTCTTGAAAACGCCTGCATTTGTCCTGCGTGTTGTCCTCGGAGAGTTTGGATCCGTGCTTCTCGAAGGTCAGAGGGTTGTTCCGAAAAAGTTGCTCACACATGATTTTGTGTTCAGGTATCCGGAGATCACGGGAGCGCTTCACGAGGTTTTGAGGGCTCGTGGTTGAGGCAGCGGTGTATGGCGGACAGCACCTGCAGCAGAGGGGCATCTAAAGGGTTTCCAGAAAGCAGGGACAGGCGTCAAAAACAATACAAATACGTCCAATACTATACAATTATATCAATTTATTGAAATTAAAAGATAAAAGCTATTTCAAACCTCATTCTTGAGTCTAAATGTATACATTTGCATCCTCAACTATTCACGATGGTCTTCATGGTATGTATAATCTGCTTTTCATGGGTCACGCAAGGCTAATCCTTGCGGGGTGTTCTTGCCCTGATTTTCTCGTTATAGCCTTCCTACTCCAAAATCAACGAACTCTCCCTCTGGCATCAAAATTGCGTTACTACTATATCGGTACCGAGATGCTTTGAAACTACCCTGATGAGTGCATCTCACCTCTTTCCCGGTAACACAAAAAAGGAAGCATAAAGAGATAACAATTTTGAACTTTCAAGGAGGCAGTATGAAAAAGGACGATTCTCGATTCACCACAACCGATGCAGGGATTCCCGTATCCAGCAATGAGTACTCGCTGACCGTGGGACCCGATGGACCCATTCTGCTCCAGGACCACTACCTCTTCGAGCAGATGGCTAACTTCAACCGGGAGATGATTCCGGACCGCCAGCCCCATGCAAAGGGTTCCGGGGCCTTCGGCTCCTTCGAGGTGACCAAGGACGTCAGCGCCTACACAAAGGCGGCGGTGTTCCAGCCTGGGACGAAGACCGACATGCTGGCCCGGTTCTCCACGGTGGCCGGCGAAAGCGGCAGTCCAGACACCTGGCGGGATGTGCGCGGCTTTGCGCTGAAATTCTACACCACCGAGGGCAACTACGACATGGTGGGAAACAACACCCCGGTGTTCTTCGTGCGCGACCCCATGAAGTTCCAGCACTTCATCCACTCCCAGAAGCGCCGAGCTGAAAGCGGCCTGCGCGACAACGACATGCAGTGGGACTTCTGGACCCTGTCGCCCGAGTCGGCCCATCAGGTCACCATCTTGATGAGCGATCGCGGAGTCCCCAGGAGCTATCGGCACATGAACGGCTACACGAGCCATACCTACATGTGGATCAACGCCAAAGGAGAGCGCTTCTGGGTGAAGTACCACTTCAAGACCAACCAGGGTATCGAATGCCTCACCCAGGAGGAGGCAGACCGCATCGCCGGTGAGGATGCCGACTACCATCGCCGCGACCTGTTTGATGCAATCAAGCGGGGGGATTACCCCGGCTGGACCCTGAAGGTGCAGATCATGCCCTTTGAAGAGGCCCAGACCTATAGGTTCAACCCCTTTGATCTGACCAAGGTCTGGCCCCACGGCGACTACCCCCTCCACGAGGTGGGCCGGCTGACGCTGAACCGCAATCCAAGCGATTTTCACAGCGAGATCGAGCAAGCGGCATTCGAGCCGAATAACATGGTTCCGGGGATCGGTCCGAGCCCGGACAAGATGCTGCTCGCCCGCCTAGTTTCTTACGCCGACGCCCACCGGGCACGCCTGGGCGTCAATTACAAGCAGATCCCGGTCAATCGGCCGAGAGTGCCGGTTCACAGCTACAGCAAGGGCGGGGCGATGCGGATTGAGAAGGTGTCCGATCCGGTCTATGCGCCCAACTCAAAGGGCGGCCCCACGGCCGACCCCGAGCGATATCCTGAGGTAGCCGTCTGGAGTGCGAACGGCGAGTTCATCCGAGCCGCCTACACCCTGCGCAAGGACGACGACGATTTCGGACAACCCGGCACTTTGGTGCGCAAGGTCATGGACGATGAAAAGCGCGACCTGCTGGTGTCCAACGTGGTGGGGCACCTGAAAAACGGCGTGTCCGAACCCGTGCTGCAGCGTGCGTTCGAATACTGGCGCAATATCGACAAGGAGATCGGTGAGCGCATTGCGAAAGGCGTGAAGAGCTGATCGCTTCAAAGCCCGTATTGAACCGCCGGCAACCATGCGCATCATGGTGGGGACATCTCGGATGCCTGTCTTTTGGCTGCCCTACCTACCACAGGGATATGACAAACAGCATGAAGACGTTTCTGTTTCTTGCTGATAAGGACGGGTTAGAAGGAACAATAGCCGGCTCGTTCGGTTCGTATACCCACAGCGGAGATGCGCCGAAGCTCATAGTGGACACCATGCAAAATGTCTTTCCTATGAATGCAACGAATCTCGGCTCATTTAATCTGCCGGAAGATAAGGTTGAAACAGATGAGGGTATGCGGTCATGCCGGCAATACGGAAGGGCGGTAACAGAATAATCGCTCATTGATTTGGGATGATATTTTATTAGGCCGGAGGCACAAGACACGGGGTAACGATTGCATACATTTGCCTTACGCCCTGTGTCCTGTGCCTTTGGCCGTATGATGAAAGCAATGTGGTTCACAGATGAGTCCATTGGTTGCTCGCGGGTTTGAGGCGAAGCTTTGCTGGCTATGATCATGGGGGCGTTGTTCGATAAGGATTACTGTGCGGAGGAGACCTATGTTGGTGCAACAGTTTTTTGTCAAAGGAATTGCACATAGTTCATATCTGCTCGGTGGTACAAAAACGTGTGCGATTGTTGATCCGCGCCGCGACGTCGATATTTACCTGGATGCGGCGGAATCCTTGGGGATGAAGATCACCCACATCCTGGAAACACACCTCCACGCCGATTTTATTTCGGGACATCTCGACCTCGCCGCTAAAACAGAGGCCGGGATATACGTCCCTAAAACGGCCCACTGTCAATTCGATCACATTCCCTTAACCGAGGGCGATACGGTTACGATAGAGGATATGGTAGTGAGCGTGCTGGAGACACCGGGACATACTCCGGAGCACATCTCCTACGTCGCGGTTGATCAAGAGAGAGGCCCCGATCCGGTTGCTGTTTTCTGCGGTGATACGCTTTTCGTCGGCGATGTAGGACGTCCCGATCTTTTTCCGGGGAAAGCTCAGGAGCTCGCCTTTACCCTGTATGACAGCTTGCATGAAAAACTCCTGAAGCTCCCCGATTTTTGTGAGGTATACCCTGCGCACGGCGCCGGATCACTGTGCGGCAGAGCTCTGGGCGCCAAGAGGACGAGCACCATCGGCTACGAGAGAAAGTACAACGGAGCACTTCAAATAGAGGGCAAGGACGAATTCATTCGATCGCTCTTAACGGACATGCCGGCGGCGCCGGATCATTTTAGTCGGTGCAGCGCCATGAACGCAAGCGGGCCGGCCCTGGTAAAAAATCTTCCTGCTTTAGAGCCGTTTGATCCGGCAAGCTTCGGTGAGATGGCAAAAGCAAGGGGTGCGGTTGTCTTGGATGTCAGGGGCTATGATGCATTCGGGGGCCAGCATGTTCCCGGATCGTACCACCTGGATTTGGGCGGTAACTTCGCCACCTTTGCGGGGTGGATTTTGCCCCCTGAAAAAGAGATCCTGTTGGCAGCATTGGACAGGAGTCAGGCCGAGGAAGCAGCAGTATGGCTCCGGCGTGTAGGACTTGACCGCGTTGCCGGGTATCTGAAGGGCGGGATGTTCGCATGGGCAACGGCGGGGCGCCCCACAGGGCATATTGGACAAGTATCGGTGGAGGAACTCCGTCAGATGAGCACTGGAGATCGGAACATGACTATCGTGGATGTACGGGCGCCCAGCGAATACGAGGGATTCCACATCGAGGGGGCGGTTAATATCCCGGTCCCCGACCTGAGGAGCCGATACTGTGAGCTGGATCCTGCTATCGCCACTGTTCTCCTGTGCAGCACCGGTATTCGCTCGAGCCTCGGCGCCAGCATTCTGAAACAGCACGGATTCAGTGATGTATGGAACGGCGCCGGCGGCATGACAGCTTACGCTGAGGCAGGCTACGGCCCGGAATGTCCGGTGTGCGTCATACCTCATGGACCTCATTTCCCCGAAAAAAAATAACACTCGGCGCTTAGAAGGTCTGTCGGCAGAGGGCGCCTCTTGAGCGTTCCGGTTATAGAGAGGTTTCCCGGAGCTTGTCTTACTAAGAGAGGAATGAACGATGGATTGGCTCTGTATGAAGCAGTGGTCGCCCTATGTTGCAGGAGTCGGGATCGGCATCCTCAGCTGGGTCACCTTTTTGCTTTCCGACAAACCAATCGGATGTTCGACCGCCTTTGCTCGAACGAGCGGTATGATTGAGCGCTTATTTCGAGGAAACACCGTGGCAGAGAAGCCTTACTTCGTGAAATTTGCCCCAGTGGTGGATTGGGAGTGGATGCTCTTAGTAGGCGTGATACTCGGATCCTTTGCATCGGCAAGGCTTTCAGGCCAGTTTCAGATCCAATGGATTCCGGTGAAATGGTCGGCTGCATTCGGATCCGCATTGCTCCCTCGGTGGCTTGTTGCATTCATCGGGGGGATTGTTATGGGATTCGGCGCCCGATGGGCAGGCGGGTGTACCAGCGGGCATGGCATTAGTGGAACGCTTCAGCTGGCGGTAAGCAGCTGGCTGGCAGCGATCTGTTTTTTTATCGGAGGCATTGCCACGGCGATGGCTATCTTTAAGCTTCTCGCCGGTTAATCCAGGAGGGGATTACATGTTTTCACGCTTTCATGCTCAAAAAGGGGTGCAGCTCTTCTTAGGGCTCCTGACGGGAGTTGTTTTCGGATTTCTTTTACAAAAAGGGGGTGTCACAAATTACGATGTCATCATAGGCCAGCTATTGCTGACGGATTTTACCGTCATCAAGATTATGCTTTCTGCTCTGATCACCGGCATGCTCGGCGTTCACTTCCTCAGGAGCTTTGGGTTGGCGCAGCTGCATCCGAAACCCGGTTCTCTCGGGGCATCGGTTATCGGCGGTCTTATCTTCGGAGTCGGCTTCGGTCTGCTTGGCTACTGTCCGGGAACCGTTGCCGGAGCAATGGGCCAAGGATGCCTTGATGCCTTGTTTGGCGGCGTTGCAGGCATTTTGATCGGCACCGGAATTTTTGCAGCCCTTTTCCCAAGACTGGAAGTGTCCGTGCTGCATAAAGGAGACTTTGGAGAGCTTACCTTCCCCCAACTGTTTAGGGTGAATCCATGGGCGGTTGCCGTTCCGGTTGCCCTAGCCCTGGCAGCCCTTCTCGTCCTATTCGAGAAAGCCGGGCTGTAAGGAATGGTAGCAAGTCGCCCGAGGGAAACCCTGAGTTCGCCGCAGTGCTCAAGGTCATGAGGGCGCGTGGCCTGAGGTTGCGTGCTACAACAGGTCATTCATAAATCAGGATAACGGGTTACTGCAGAGGCCGGGAATTCCAAAGAAGCCCTGTTTTTGGCTGGAAAGGTGTATCTCAAAAGAAAAGCTTCTCACTCTGGGCGCGGACTCTCTACTTTCCGGACGGTTCCTGGTGCATGTCCTTGAACTTCAGCAGTCCTGGGGCCCACATGTGCTTGACCGGATCCACGTCCACGTGGATCACGGCGCAGGTTTCAGCCTCCACGGCCCTCATGATGGCCTCTTTTAATTCCCCGGGGCTCGAGACCCTTGCTCCATACGCGCCCATGGATTCGGCCAGCTTGTCAAAGGCTATTTCGCCCAGGTCGGCATTAATAGTCTCTTCCGGGGCAAGGCTCTTCTTGATCATCGTCTTCAGGGGCTTCAGGGCGAATTGCTGGGTCATCTTCACCATCCCCCACTGCTTGTCGCAGATGACCATGAAGATGACCTTCAGGTTATTCCTGACGGCAGTCTCTATCTCCTGGGGATGAAAACCGAATGCACCGTCCCCTATGATGCACAGAACCCTGGAATCGGGTCTGGCAGCCGCGGCCCCAAGGGCCTGCCCTATGCCGGCCCCCAAATGGCCGAAATGGTGGGTGGAGAGCTGGGTATTGGGATGCCTCACCTGGAAGTAGAAGTTGCCCCACACAGCCGTGTTTCCACCGTCAAAGACGACCACCGTGTCGTCCGGCATGACCTCCCGGGCAACGGCAGGAACATGGGCGGTTACCATGGGAGACTCGGTGTCTTTCAGCTTTTCATCGAGCTTGGCCCGTGCCTTTTCCCTCGATCTGATCAATTGGGCGACCCTTTCCTGCCTGGCATCACGGTTGATATCTCCCTGCTTTTCCTTGAGGAGACTGATGAGCCCGGTCAGGAAGAGCTTCACATCCCCTAGAATAGCAAGCTCAACCGGCCTGTTGAGCCCCAGGACCTCCTCGTCTATGTCCACCTGTATGGTCCGCTGTTCGCTAGGATGCCTCCAATAGGGGGCCTTGCCCCACCAGTCGGTCTCGCCCACCCGTGAGCCGAGTATCAGGGCCACGTCGGCCGCCTTTCTCGTCTCGTTCACCGTCTCCACCAGGACCATGGGCATGCTCAGTTCATGGGTCTCGGGCAGTACCCCCCTTCCTGACCAGGAGGTAGTAACCGGTGCATGGAGCATCTCTGCCAAGATCTTTAGTTCTTCGTAGGCGCCGGCATGGATCACACCGCTCCCGGCATGGATCACGGGCAGCTCGGCCTCGACCAGCAGAGCCGCCGCCTTTTCCACCAAACCGGAAGCTGGGCAGAGAGGCTCGCGGTTCCTGTAGGAGATCCCGTCCCATATAGTGCTGTATTTCTCCCTGCCGTTTATGATGTCTTCGGGGACGTCCAGGTGCACCACCCCCGGCCTTCCCTTGTAACTCATCCTCATGGCCCGCCTCAAAAGCTCCGGCACGCGGGCAGGTTCGGAGGCGGAGCCGGACCACTTGCTCATGGGCTTGATGACCGAGACCTGGTTAAAATACTGGTAAGCGCCCCCCCGGTCCGGGTAAGTGATGGCCTTCCTGCGGGAGCTGGTGAGCAG
>JAFGPH010000531.1 GCA_016926135.1 Deltaproteobacteria bacterium | reverse complement strand
TAAAAGATCAGTTGCGGTCCTGAGAGACCACCCCCAGGGCTGCCCTTTGGTGGCGGACGGTTCCATAGGTGGCCTTAGAATATCTTAAGGTATTTATGGGAGACGACACTAGGAAGCGCCGACCTGGAGCCCTTGATGATATTTACGGCCTGAAGGGGAATGTAGGCCCTTTCCTTCTTGGCTGCGTACACGACCACCCCTTCCATGCGCTGCGCCCTTCCGTCATGGATCAGCCAGTGCTTGTTCACGGGCAATTCGGCCGTCTTTCCCCGGTAGGTGATCAGGACCACGGGGTTTGCCAGATCAAACTTGTCCACGCGCACGTTCGCATCCCCGAACGCCCTGCCCGCCTCCACAAAAAGCCTCCGGTTGAGTCTCTCCAGATCCAGGCCCATGGCCCTTGCGCAGAGACTTCCCACTTCCGGACCATCCACCACACCCGTGGGTCTCCCCGGGCCGAATGCGTGAAGGGGCACGTCGCCGCCGCTGTGACCGTGGGTGGCCCATCCCACGTAGGTGTAACGGGAACAGATCACCCTACCCAGGGCATAGTATTCCTCCAGCTTCTCCTTTTTGTAGTGTTCCGCAAGGGCCAGGACCCGAAGGGCATCCTCCTCGGTAATGTCCAGGCCCCATCCTTCCTTCACAACGCCCTTCAGCTTCCCGGCCGTCCTCTCCTCGCCCATCCTGCTCCAGAGGGCGCCGGCGGATGCACTCATTTTCTTGAAAGGCTCAATGAGGTGATGTGGTTTCAACTGTGAGTAGGTCCTGCTGCTTCGATCGTTGCCGATGGAAAAACCGCCCGTGTTGTGGTCGGATATGGCCAGAACCAGGGTGCGGCCATCTTTGCGGGCAAAATCCAGGGCCGCCTTCACGGCCTCTTCAAAGGCCAGCAGGTCGCTCAAGAGATGGGCCGGATCATTGGCATGGCAGGCCCAGTCGATCTGGCTTCCCTCCACCATAAGGAAGAATCCCTGGGGATCGCGGGAGAGAAGCTCGATGGCCTTCGTGGTCATCTCCGCCAGGGTCGGCTGGCCGGGATGAAGATGGGGACGGTCGATCTCCGCGTCCATGTGGCTGTGGGCGAACAGGCCGAAGACCCTGCCTTCCCGGACATCCATCATCGCATCGCGATCCTCCACGATCCGGTAGCCAAGGCTCTTCAGCTCCACCGTCAGGTCCTCCCCGTCCGCGCGCCTTCCCCTGGACTCCTCCGGCACGAGGTGACGCTTCCCTCCTCCGAAGACCACGTCGACGCCCTGATAGATCGCCTGCTCCATGATGTCGTCTTCCATGCCCCTGTCATGCACGTGGGCCATGTAGGCGGCCGGCGTTGCGTGGGTCACCCGGGACGTAGCCACGATCCCGGTTGCCTTGCCCATGAGCCTCGCACCTTCCAGAACCGTGGCCAGAGGCCGGTGTCGCAGTTCGGGCTCAGGGGTGGGAACACCCGAGATGGTTTCAGCCCTGGGACCCACGCTGATGAACTTGTCGCTCGTCCTCACCCCGGTGGCAAAGGCCGAGGCTGCGGGAGCCGAGTCGGCCACCACGGAATCGGCAATAAAGGTCCTGATCGCACCCACCCGGATCGGGTCAAAGGAAAGAGGAGCGCCCTTGAACCAGCGGGCAAAGGTATACTGCTCGGAGGAACACCCGTCCGCGATCAGCACGATCACGTTCTTCGCCCTCTCGACGGCCGCGGCCGCTCCGCCGAAAGACACGCAAACGACGGCGGTAATGAGTGCAAAAGCCCATCTGCGATACACCCTTCTTCCCATCTTCGGTCTCCTTCATCTTCTCTAACGGGTTTCTGAAGAATGCCCATCCACATCACTAGGGGTTGGCGACCACCCCCCGCGAGCCGGGTGTACTGCATTTTCTCATAGAGCGGCCAGGTGCACAAGGTATGCGTAGAGGGGCGCTTGGATCACCTCGACGATCGAGTGCCTCTTTCACCTCACAGGCCCCAGCAAGGACGGTCCGCAGGGTACTCTTCAAACAGCTGGCAACGGATCCTGAATTCCATTGACAGCAAATACTAAAAATCCGATAAACGGAGTCAAATCCGATGATTCTACGAGGAGTGAACCCATTGAACGACCGACCGGTGATCGGCATCACCATGGGAGATCCCGCTGGGATCGGACCGGAAATCATCGCCAAGGCCTTCGAGGATGAAACGATCTATCACGGCTGCCGACCCGTTGTGCTCGGCGACCCTGGGGCCGTGGACCAGGCCATGGCGAGGAAAGCTTCGATCAGGATCAGGGAGATCGGGCAACCCTCCGAAGCACTGGGCACACCTGGCTCCATGGATGTGATCCCTGTCTGCAGGCTGGAAAAGGCGTGCCTTGTTCCCGGATTTCCCAGGGTGGAGGGAGGGGTGGCCATGGTGGACTGCATCATCAGGGCGGTCGACATGGCAAAGAAGGGCGAAATCGCGGCCATGGTGACGGGGCCCATCAACAAGGCCCTGATGCATGAGGCGGGATACCCCTATGAAGGGCACACCCAGTTCATCGCCGGTCTGACGGGTTGCAGGGATTATGTCATGATGCTCGCTGGAGAGAGGCTACGTGTTGCCCTGGTGACCATCCACTGCGCCCTGAAAGACGTCCCCTTTCTCCTGACCTCGGAGAGGATTTCAAGGACCATTGCCATCACCTCCAGGGCACTCAGGACGGACTTCGGGCTGGAACGTCCGAAGATCGGTGTGACGGCCCTCAACCCGCATGCCGGAGAGCACGGTCTTTTCGGTACCGAGGAGGAGGAGATCATCCGGCCCGCCATCGAGAAGGCCGAAGAGGAAGGGTGCATCGCAGAGGGACCCTTCCCTGCGGACACCCTTTTCTTCAAGGCCGCGGGGGGCCGCTTCGATGCCGTCGTTGCCATGTACCACGACCAGGGCCTGATCCCCCTCAAGCTCCTCCATTTCTCGGACGCCGTGAACGTGACCCTGGGCCTTCCCATTATTCGGACTTCTGTGGATCACGGGACCGCCTATGACATTGCCGGGAAGGGAATAGCCGACCCCGGCAGCCTCAAGGCGGCAATGAAGATGGCGGTGAACATGGCGAGGAACCGGGCTGCCCGGGCCGAGGAAGGGAAGAGGTAGGCAGTAGGGAGTAAGGAGTAGGTAGAAGGCCGTCCCGACGATCAGGAACGAGATCGTCAATGATAGATGCTCAATGACCAATGATTTCATAAAGATCCGCGGTGCCAGGCAGCACAACCTCAAGAACATCTCCCTTGACATCCCCCGAAACAGGCTGGTGGTGATCACCGGCCTTTCCGGTTCGGGCAAATCCTCCCTCGCCTTCGACAC
>JAFGPH010000089.1 GCA_016926135.1 Deltaproteobacteria bacterium | reverse complement strand
GAACCGAAGGCCATGGGCTTGGAGGAAGCGGGGATGCCCACCGCCCGGAGCCACTCCTGGGCCATCATTCCCACCATGGCCCTGTGCGGATCATAGTCGGAAGGGGGGGTCAGAATCGTGAAATCCTCCATGGGGCTTCCGTCCGGGAGCATGAACCCCTCGGCCTTGCCCAGCTTCCCTTCGGCATTTACCGGGGGCGTCTTCCACTGGTATCCGGCCTTGCTCAGGATCTCGTAAACCTTGCGAATTCGCGCCTCCCGCGCAAGCCCCTCCCCGTACTCGGGCACCTCCGGGCAGCAAAAGAGCCGGTTCCCGGGCGGCACAATGGATTTCATCTTGACCGCATACCCCTGCAGCACCCTTTGCAGGATAAAGTCCTTGTCCATGAGGGTGGCCACGGCATGCCGGAAGTGCACATCGTCGAAGGGTTTTTTCCGGAGATTGAACCCGAGGAAGTAAAGCCCGCTTTTCTCGTTGGTGAAGAGCCGGATGTTCTTCTCCTTCTGAAGGTCCTGAATGTATCCGGACTGAATCCCCCACCAGAAGGTGTCGATGTCCCCGGTCTTCAGGGCCAGAACCGCCGCATCGGAGGTCCCGAAGGCCTTGAAGATGATCCCCTCGATGTAGGGGCCCAGCACGGCATCGTTGATTTTCAGCCCCTTCCCAAAAAAATGCGGATTCCTGGCCAGAAACAGGTAGGAGCCCTTCTTCCACTCTTTGAGCATGAACGGGCCGCACCCCACCGGCTGTGACATGACATGGTTGTTCAGGGCGGCCAGGGGTTTTTCCGCCTTTCTGGCCTGGGCGGCCACACCCTCCCACTGCTTTTTCTGAACGATGGGGGTGGTGAGGGTTCTGGTCTGGAAGGTGGCGTGGGGTTTATCCAGACGGAACCGCAGCGTTCTGGGGTCCACCACCTCGATCTCTTTGACGAACTGCCAATTGGAGTAATCCCGAGGAACCTTGAATTCCTTGATCAGGTTTCCGGTGAACGCTACGTCTTCAGCCGTGAGGTCGGTGCCGTCGGACCATTTGGCCGGTCTCAGTTTCACGGTGTAACAGATGGCGGCCGGGTCATACACCGGCGGCTCCGCGGCCAGCCAGGGAACCAGCTTCAGATCCTTGGGTTCACGCAACATCAGCGGCTGGTAGATCTTGCTCAGCACCCGCCGGGACCAGGTATCGGTGGCCCGCCAGGTGTTGAGCGTCTTGGGTTCCTCCAGCACGCCGATTTTGATGATGCTCGAGGCCAGGGCCGAACCCTTTCCCATCCCTACCGGGGCGAACAACAGCGCAAGAGCCAGAAGACCGACCAGCCGTCTTGCGGGGCGCTTGCTTGATTCAAGGACTCTTCCAGGATTCATGTTCTTTCCCTCATCTCCTCTTGTTGTTGTTGGGTTGATGTTTCATTTCCCGGACCTTTTGCTCAATGAAGTCGATCACCTTTTCCTCCAGTTTCACGTGGTCCAGGCGGTTGATCCGCGGGATGCCCCCAGGGCTCAGGACATTGATCTCCACCAGCCTGTCCTCGATGATGTCGATGCCGACAAAATAGAGGCCGTCCTCCACGAGCCTGCTCCTGATGGTCTCGCAGATTTTCCTTTCCCTGGGGGTTACCTGGTGTTTGTACGCCGTTGCCCCTGCATGAATGTTGGTCCGGAATTCCCCCTCCTGGGCCTTTCTTCTCATGGCCCCCAGGATCTCTCCGTTCAACAGGAGAATCCGCACATCCCCGTCGCTGGACACCCCGTGCAGGTACTCCTGAACCATGATGGGCTCCCTCTCGGGGTAGGCCTTGTAGGCGGCCACATAGTAGTGGATCAGCGAGTTGAGGTTCTCCCGGTCCCTGACACTCACCTTGATCACCCCCTCGCCCCCATAGCGGCGCAGGGGTTTCACGACCATGGCCCCGCCGAAGTCATCGATGATCTTCTTGAGCCTGACCGGGTCCCTGGACACGTGGGTTTCAGGAATGATGTCCGGGAAGTTCAGGATGTAGAGCTTGCTGTTGGCGATGATCTGACCCCGCGTGCTGTTGATCATGAAGACCCGCTCACTGACCGGGTCCAGATATTCCAGGCTCGAATAAATGATCGGGGGATCTTTTCTGAGGAATATGGCATCCATCTCCACCAGGCTCTCGAAGATCAGCTCGTCCTTCTTGAGGCAGTGGATGAGGGACCTCCAGTACTGCTTCATGCTGAGGTCCCGAGGAACGGTGATGTTGCGCATCCGGGCCACCACCTCATTCCTGCGGATGTACAGGTCGTGCGGTTCCATGAAGTAAACCGTGTGCCCACGCTGGTTGCACTCGTACATGAGGTGGCTGGTGGTTTCCAGCAAGGGGTTGATGGAGTCCAGCCTGTCCATGACAAAGGCTATTCTCATCGGTTCACGTCCCTTCCGCCTTCCTGACCGCATGACCAATGATGCGTTGGGCCACATCGATTCCGGTGCATCCTTCAAAACCCTTGAAGCCCGGTGAGTAATTCACTTCCACGACGCGCATGACTCCCCGTAGATCCTCTATCACATCGATACCCGCAATATCAAGCCCGATGGCCCGGGCCGACCTGAGGGCAAGGGAAGACATCTCCCGGCTCGTCTCCGCCTTTGCGGCCTTTCCCCCGAGGTGAACATTGGCCCTGAATTCCCCTTTCCCGGGTGTTAACTCCATGGCCCCCACGACTTCCTTCCCCACGACCAGGAGTCGGAGGTCCCTTCTCCCCTGCGGAGGGAAATATGTCTGCACCAGGACGCCCCGGTCCCGCTGAAGCCGCCCCTGCAAAAGATGCCGGGAAGAGGCCGCGGAATCGATCCGCAGAACGCCGCTCCCCTGACGGCTCTGGGAAATCTTGACCACTACGGGGAATCCGCCGAGCCTCGAAACGGCCTCGGTGAAATTCGCCCAATTGCTGGCATACAGGGTTTCCGGGACAGGGATCCCCTTCCTGGTAAGACTCTGCAGGGTCAGGAATTTGTTCCGGGCCAGCAGGATGGACTCGTAGGAATTCACGATCGGGATTCCCATAAGCTCAAAGTGCCGGACCGCGGTCAGCCCGTACTCCTTTATGGTGGCGCCGAACCGCGGGAGCAGCACGTCGGGGCGGGG
>JAFGPH010000530.1 GCA_016926135.1 Deltaproteobacteria bacterium | reverse complement strand
CGAAGGCGAGTTGCTCTACCGGGTGCACGAAGATCCTGATTTGAAGCATTCCGTTGCGCAGGAAAAGCCCGGCCTCTGCCAAGAGCTTCGCGAACTCGCGGTGAAGGATGCAGGAGGCATTATCCCTGCTGAATTTGCCAACTACCACGACAAGCCCGGGTGCACCCCGTTTGAGGACCGCTCGGGAACTCGAGATATACTCTTCGGCAAGGCCCCCGGCCACTAACCTTCAAGGAATCGGGTGCTCGTCATGCGAATTCGGATTGCCAGGAACTGCTCTCAATTCAAAATGAAAGTTCCTCTGGGACCAGGTTTGTGCGCCCGGGGGCAGATGCTTCGAAGTCCGGACGACCAGGAGACAACCAAACAGTCAAGACCCCCTGAAGGGGTCTCAGAAAGGAGGGCATCATGAGAAGAAGAATTCCTGTGGTTTTGGCAATTTGGGTTTTGGCGCTTTTTTGCGTGACCGTTTTCACTGCAACCGGTTTTTCTGCAGGTTATCCAACGAAGCCCATCACATTGATTGTCCCATGGGGCGCGGGAGGCAATGCGGATGTTCAGGCACGGCTTCTGGTCAAAATGGCAAACGCTCTTCTTCCACAACCTATTGTAGTCAAGAACAGACCGGGTGGAGGAACCATACCTGGTGTAACGGAAGCGCTCCAGGCTGCGCCGGACGGGCACACGCTGATCTGGATCGCCATCCCTTCCGTAGCCACACAGCCCTACTTGAAGAAGACCCCTTACACCTATAAGGACCTCACCCCCATCGTCAACGTGTCCCAAAACTCGCTGCTTCTTTACGTGAGATATGATTCTCCATGGTATACTCTGGAGCAATTTTTGGAGCACGCCAGGAAAAACCCCGTCAATATCTCCTGCAACGGAATCGGTGCCCTCCCTCACCTTGCCGGGGCGGAACTTGCACAGAAGTCGAAGGCAAAAATGAAATTTCTGCCCTATGAATCCTCTGCCCACGCGGTTGTGGCTCTGCTCGGCGGCCACATGGACGCGGCGGTTGCACACGAGTTGCAGGCATTCACCCATGGGGATAAGCTGAGGGCCCTTGCCGTTTTTGAGCCTGAGAGGGTAGACAGTCTCAAGCTTGTCCCCACGGCCAAGGAACAGGGCTACGACATTGTAGGCTATGTGCGGGACGGCGTTGCGATCAGCAGCAAGGCTCCGAAGGAGTGTGTCCAAGTGCTCGGAGAGACTTTCAAGAAGTCCATGGAGTCTGACGAGTTCAAGTACGAGTTTCTGAAGAAACGCATACGTTCTCTTCACTTGAACAGCGAAGAGACACTGAAGCTTTGGATCTCAGCTACGGAGAGCTACAGCAAGATTATTAAGGAACTCGGACTGGGGCCCAAGTAGCAGCCCGAAATCTTGGCGTGGATATTCGCCCTTGCTGATCTGCATCCCCTTTCTTGGGTAGTGGATGGTGGTGGAGAGCGTTCCCTTCGATGCCGATTCAGTAGAGGAGGGGCAGAGGTGAGCAGAAAGGAAAAGGCAAGTTCGCTGTTCTTGATGGCTGCCGGTCTTGCCATTTCCTACGGCGGGCATGACCTTGACCTTGGGACGGTTACCAATCCAGGATCGGGTTTCATATTCTTCTGGTTGGGTCTTATCATCTTCGGATTGGCCGTAACCGTCCTTGTTCAGGCATCGAGAAAGCCCGCGCAGACGGTGGAAGGCGCTTTGCAGGTCCAGTGGAAAAAGGTCCTGACCGTGATCGCGTCTCTCTGCGCCTATGCGTTCACCTTTTCCTTTCTGGGTTTCATCCTCGCCACCATCATCTTGCTTGTTTTTCTTTTCAAAGCCTTTGAATCCCAACGGTGGTCAACCGCAATCGTAGGGGCCGTGTTGGGTTCCCTTGGGGCCTATGCGATTTTCGAGCTCTGGCTCGGATGTCAGCTTCCTCAGGGTTTCCTCGGGATTGGATGACAGGATGGACCTCCTTGGCCACTTGGGAACGGGGTTTTCGGTCGCACTGCAGCCGGTGAACCTTGGCTACTGCTTCATCGGTGTGCTCATCGGCACTCTTATTGGTGTTCTCCCGGGCATAGGCCCCGTAGTAGCCATTTCATTGCTGCTTCCCGTCACCTTCAAATCCTCACCAGAGGCTGCCATTATCATGCTGGCGGGGATATATTACGGGGCCATGTACGGGGGCTCTACGACATCTATTCTGGTGAACATCCCCGGCGAAGCAGCGAGTGTAATCACTTGTCTGGATGGATACCAGATGGCCCGCCAAGGACGGGCAGGTCCCGCCCTCGGTATGGCCGCCTTTGGTTCGTTCATCGCAGGATCCTTCTCTATAGCCGCCCTCATGTTCCTGGCCACTCCCCTTTCACGCTTTGCAATGAGGTTCGGCCCTCCTGAATATTTCAGCCTCATGGTACTCGGCCTGACCGTACTGATCTATCTGGCCCATGGGTCCATGGTAAAAGCTCTTCTGTCCGCCTGTTTCGGCCTTTTCCTGGGATTGGTAGGAATGGACTCCATCAATGCCCAGGAGCGGTTTACCTTCGGAAGGATGGAATTGATGGACGGCATTGGGCTGGTGCCGCTCGTGATGGGGCTTTTCGGCGTCTCCGAGGT
>JAFGPH010000529.1 GCA_016926135.1 Deltaproteobacteria bacterium | reverse complement strand
GAGCTGTCTCGTCATATCCCCTCCTTCAAATCCGCCCAGGTGGAGGACAAATTCTTGACTTCCTGAGAGGCCCTCTGGTAAAGGCAAGTTTGCTTATAGCAACTCGGCGCACTTCCTGTCAATCCGGGCCACAGGTTACAGGGGGCCTTCTTCCCCAGGCAACCGCAAGGACAAGCTGAGAACTGCTCACATGCGCCTTTTACTCATTGCCATTCTCATCCTCGCACAGCTCATGGTTTGCGCCCCTGCAAAAGGGGATGATTACCCTTTTGACAATCCCGCCAATTGGGGGGGAACCGGCCTCATGGAAATCCCCACCGCCCGGATCCTGGACGACGGCGTGATCCGGGTGGGGGCGGCCCAAGCCCTTCCCTTCCGGTGGTACACGGGGGGCATGGGTATCCTCCCGGGGCTGGAGTTTTCCGGCCGGCTCACACAGATCACCAACATATCGGGAGGTCTTGGAGAAGATTACGGCTCCAACAAGGACAAGGCCTTTGATCTGAAATACCAGGTTTTTCCGGAGTCCAGGTGGTTTCCTGCCCTGGCCGTGGGCCTCCACGATTTTCACGGGACCCAGCAGTTTGAGGCGCAATACCTGGTCATGAGTCGCCAGATCTTCCCCTTTGATTTCACCGTCGGGCTGGGCAGGAAACGCCTCCACGGACCTGTCTCGCTTCCCATGGTCGACGAGCTGGGTGTTTTTGGTGGAATTGAAGTCGCCCTGCACCCCCGCTTGAACCTCATCGCCGAATACAACCCCGTTGAGTACGAAAACGACCCGCCCGCGGTGAGAGGCGTCCCTGAAGGGGCGGACATCCCCGTCAATGTGGGGGTGCGTTACAAGGTCTTTCCTAACCTTGCCCTGGGGCTTTCTTTCCAGCGCGGAGACACCCTCGGACTCTCGCTCCATTTCCAGGAGAAGCTGGGGGACCCGGTGATCCCGCACAGGGCAGACCCACCCCCACAGGTGCCGGTGGATCGGCGGCCCTTCCAGGAAAGGGACATCAAGGAGATGGTTTCCCGGATCCACATTGAAATCCGCAAGGCGGGTTTCACTGAAGTGTCCGTCCACACCGACGGCAAAGACCTCACAGCGGAATTCACCAATCCGAAGTATCTCTTCGATCAGAAGGCGGTGGGCCGGGTTCTCAGAACGCTCCTCTTTCATGCGCCCCCTGAGACCAAGAAACTGACCGCGGTCGTGAAAAGAAGACAGATCCCTTTGCTCAGTGTCTCTGTTGAATCGGAGCACCTCGAGAAGTACCTGTTGGGTGAAATAGGGGAAGAGATTTTCCAGAGACTTGTCGAGGTCAAGAGCGTGCAGGATCTCCCCGATCAGCCGGTCCCGGCCGGTGCGGCTTCCGACGAATCTTCCATTTCTTATTCCCTTGCGATCAAACCGGATCTGGAGACCTATTTGAACGACCCGTCCGGGTTCTTCAAATTCCGGGTGGGGGTGAAACCCTCCGCGACCGTGGGACTCTGGAAAGGGGCCCAGGCATTGGCCCGCTATGACATACCCTTTTACTCCAACATCGAATCCAGCAACGAAGCCCCTCCTGATTCCGTGAGGATGGATTCCTGGAAGTACCTGGACCGGGACTACTCCTTCGACCGTCTCATGATCGACCAGACAATTCCGCTTTGGGAGCGGACCTTCGGCCGCGTCAGCGCAGGCTACTTCGAGAACATGTATGCGGGCATCGGCGGTGAGGTCCTGAGCTTTTTCGGGGATGGCCGATTTGCCCTCGGCCTCGAAGCGGACTGGGTCAGGAAGCGGGAACCGGGCGCTCAACTTGCCCTTATGGACGTTGAGTTTCACACCCTGCTCGCTAATGCCTACTACCGGTTCCCTCCACTGGGCGTGACCCTTCAGGCCCAGTATGGCCGTTTCATGGCCGGCGATGTGGGATGGAAATTCATTGCCAGCCGGGAGTACAACACCGGCATCATTATAGGTGGCTGGTATTCCGTGACGGACACCGATGGGCTGTCGGAGTTCAACAGGGGTTACAATGACAAAGGGGTTTTCTTGAGTATTCCTGCAAGGATATTCCAGAACCGGGATTCCCCCGTGAGATACCGATATGCGATGAGCCCCTGGACCCGAGATGTGGCAGCCACACCGAACCACCCGTACGACCTTTTCAGTTTCCTGGGCGGTCTGGTTCCATCGAGTTTTTCTTCACGGATGGGCAGCATCAGGGATTAACATGGGCTGAAATTTTTCTTGACGGACCATTGACAGCGACTTACTATAGTTCAGTAAATGAACAAAATTAGCTGAACTGAATCTTCTCCGGTTGCAGCGAAAAACCTCAGAAACGAACAAAGAACAGCGTTGCAGTTAGAGGTGAAATCGTTATCAAGAGAACTTTTACCTTGTTGAGGAGGTAGAGGCATGAGTATGATTCGTCGGTTATTCCCACTTGTGTGTGTCTTCTGTTTGATTTGCGCTCTAGTGGTCTGCACGATCCCCTCCAGTGCGATGGCGCAGGCAGCAGGAGCAGGGGCAGGGGCTGCCGGAGGCGGCACTGGAGCGGGTGCCGGCGCAGGAGCTGGAGCGGGCGCAGGAACTGGAGCAGGGGCCGGCGCAGGTGCTGCCGCAGGGGGCGCAGCCGGAGCAGGTGGTGCAGCGGGTCTCAGCACTATGGCTATCGTAGGAATTGCCGCGGGCGTGGTTGCTGTAGGAGCAGGGATTGCTGCCGCTGCATCTGCGGGGGACGACGACACAACTGCAACTTCGACCACGGCGCATCATTAATAAATCCTTGGTCTTTCAAGAATTTTTGTGATCCGATTAGGGGGAAAGAAGGTCTTCACCTTCTGCCGTTTCCCCCTTTTTTAATGTCCCTCTCGGGGAATGGGAGAAAAACCCTCGCCTTTAGGCGAAGACTTCAGTTCGATTTTGGCCACCGAGAGGAAGGCACAAAGG
>JAFGPH010000528.1 GCA_016926135.1 Deltaproteobacteria bacterium | reverse complement strand
GCAAGGGATCCTTTTCGTGGCTGGTTTATTTTTGGCATGGTTCAATCATTCCTGCACTTCTTGACTCAAATGGTGGTCCTTGACCACCTGGAACCGGTATAACGGTTGAATTCGCCTATTATCGTCCGATATACACCGGAGATGAGTGATGCTCCAGGGCTTGTGGCTTGCGAGTGCGTGGCATATACACGGGTTTTCCCGGCACACATGCCACCCCTTCGCCGCAGCATGAAGAGAGCGCCAGCCCTCTTCAGGTGCAGTTTCCCGGAAATGCGGCCGGATTTCTCGATCCGCGCCGCCCTCCTTTGTGACCTGTCTCGCAAAGAGATCCTGAAATGGGCGTTCATCCACCGTGGAAACAGCAGATACTGGGCTCAAATCCCGAAGGATACGTCCGCCCTGCACGCCTCTTTCAGTCCCACCATGTCAGCAGGTGGTGATTGCTCACCACACACTCATGCAAAGGCATGGATGCTCCTGATCCGTGCCCCCGACCTGTGATGATGATCCGTCTCCGGGCAGACTGGCCCGGGGAGATTCCAGGATCCTCATATAGGCTTCCTTTATTATAAGAAGGAAATGAATATAAACCTTGTTCCTGTTCTGCCTCGGGGGCGGTTACCCGAAATAGAGATCCCCTTCATCATTGATGTAGACATCAATGTTCTCTTTCACGAAACGGGCTTTGAAACGCTCCGGTGCTGCATCGCGCAGTTTGTTGATGAGAGAGATGGTATCGTATTTCACCTTGATTCCCACCTTCTCTGCTTCTTGATAGATGACCGGGGCTACTTCCAGGAGGTCGGTTCCCGCTTTGATGGTGAAGAGATGGGTGGCATCAAGTGTATATAAAAATTCCAGTGTTTCTCTTGCTCTTTTCACATTCTCCACGGCCGACTTCTCGATGGTGCACACATTCGCTTTTGAAGTATGGATGATATCGGCAATCTGCTGCTGTGTGAGGCCCTGCTTCCTGTAACGGAGTATTTCTTTCTGCCGATCCGTCAGCAGCCCGTCTTTCATATAATTGCATAAGACCATCGGACTTAAACACTTTTCGTTAACTTCGTACTCCTTCTGGCCTGCACCGGGATGCATGGCAGGAAAGGGCAGCGGCACACATGGGAAATCTATTCTCCAATTCTCCATCAATCCCGTTTTTAACCGTTTTTTCGTAAAAAAAAGATTTCAAAACGTTTATATTAGCACCGACAGATAGTAACCTGTTATAACCAAAAATGAGGTGTATTACATGGTTGTGAAAGTTGGAGTTGCGAAATTAGGCAATATCGCCAGTGGAGTCATGGCTGAGCTCCTCCTGGACGAGAGGGCGGACCGTGAAGACATGCAGACATTCATGGCCACGAGTGGTACAAAACTCGAGCCGGCGGATGTTGACCGTGTTGTCTCCGTTCTGAAAGCATGGAATCCAGATTATTGTATTGTTGTATCCCCGAATGGAGTACTGCCAGGGCCGACAAACGCCCGCGAGCAACTCGCTGCAGCCGGCATCCCCACTCTCTTCATCACCGACGATGTGACCACCAAGAAGGAGTGGGCTGAGATCAAGGACGGGAAGTTCGGCTATATCATCATGAAGGCGGATGCCATGATCGGCGCCCGCAGGGAATTCCTGGATCCCATCGAGATGGCCGACTATAACGGGAACCTCGTCAAGGTCCTTGCAGTCACGGGTGCATTCCGCAAGCTCCAGACCGCCCTCGACGGAGTGACCGACCAGATCAAGGCTGGCAAGAAGGGCGCTGAAGTAGTGATGCCCAAACTCGTGATCACGTCTGACAAGGCTGTCGATGGAGAGTTCACGAACCCTTACGCTCTGGCAAAGGCGCGTGCAGCCTTTGAGATCGCTTCAGCGGTTGCAATGGTGAACGTGAAGGGCTGCTTCATGACAAAGGAATGGGAGAAGTACATCCCCATCGTGTGCAGCGCCCACGAGATGATGAGGGTTGCTGCCGTCCTCTGTGACGAGGCCCGCGAGCTTGAGAAGAGTGTTGACGGCGTGATCCGCAAGCCCCACAAGAAGGACGGCGTCATCGTCAAAAAGACCAAGCTGGTCAGCAAACCCGAGTAACCTTTTTTCATTTTTTTTGCACTCGCTGAGAGCACACCGTCACGCATCGCCTCTCATGGTTTCCGTGTGTTCCCCTGGTGGGCCAACCTGACTTGACTTACCAGCCTTTCGCGTAGTATGCTCCCAGTTCCTCAGGGAGGGTCAGGATTACCGGTTCCTGGTGGAGCCTTTCCATGAACGCGGTGTCGCTTATTGCTGCAGGGTTCGGATTGATACGGGAAATGAGTGAACAGAATGCCGAGAACCGGTGCGAAGAGGCCTGCCGGTCAAAGAAGATCGACATGTTGAACGCATGTGTGCCAAGGCTCCTGTACATGGCGAGGATTGAAAGGAGGCCTTCGACAAAAGGTTCGAGATATGGTTCAAATTCAGCCATGCCGGAGAAGGGGAGCACTGCCCGCACCTCCCGCTCCCCCAGCGGCACCGCCTGGGCTATCCAGATGATCTCATCGCCAAAGAGGAACCTCTTTCCATTGCGTTCTTCCTCCACAAGATCATGCCAGTACGAACGCCCATGCCTTGCGAAGTACCTGTCACCCCCCCGCAGGTATCGTTCGGCCAGGGCCGAAGGTCTGCGGTCTACCATACCCTGAAGGTGGGGATGGGCGAGTGATGCCCCTGCAGAGGGGAGATAATTCCAGTTGAGACTGGGGTAGCCGTCATGCCCCGAAAGGGAGGTTATGAGACCCGTGAGCGCGTCCCGCATCTGGCCAGGCCTGAACTCATCGACCTGATGGGCCCGGGTGATCACCGTCACCGTGTGCCACTCTGCGAATGGAAAGAGGTTCGGGAAAGTCAGGCTCTCCCCTATGCTGATGCGGGTTCCGTCCGGGAAGCAGGGGGTCATCTTCTCTACATGTCCGGGGCAGAACGGGCATGACACGGGCTGCGGCGGCGGCACATAGGCCACATTCAGCCTCCTGTTGATCCGCTCCGGAGATATTTTACACCTGATGCCAGATATCCATTCTTCACGGCACTCGATGACGCTGTTTCCGGACCGGACAACGGTTGTTCCGAACATGAACCTTCGTTGATTGCGAGACTTTGAATACCCTGTGCCGTGAAAATAAAAAAAAAGATTGAGACTGTCGCTCAGCGGTTACGCGTTCAGACGACGTACTTGCCGAGCAGGCGGATCGAATTGGTCATGTCCGGCCCAAGAGGGGATCCGAAGATGATCTGGGTGACACCGGCTTTGGTCAGGTCCTCGCACTTCTGCTTCACGGTGTCGGGAGTTCCGGCAATGG
>JAFGPH010000527.1 GCA_016926135.1 Deltaproteobacteria bacterium | reverse complement strand
TTCGCCAGCATTCTCTCGCCTGCATAGCGCCCCAGGCAAAGGGCCAGCAACACCACGGGCGTGCCCAGCTCGTCAGGCACGACCGATGCGTCGCACACGTAGCAGTTCTTGATCCTGCTCTCCAGGTTGGTGTCCACCACCTTGCCGATGGGCGCGCTGCCGCCCGGATGAGCCGCCCTGACCGGAGAAGTGTAAAGGGAGGACTTCCTGCACCCTGCGGCCAAAAGAATCTCACGGGCGTACCGGTCGCCCGATTCGAGTCGATTGCGGACCTCGGGCTCAAGGTTCTTCGTCAATTTGCCCTCTCTTGAAATAGTTCCCGACACCGGATCCTTGACCTTGGTCATGATCCCCATGTTGGTGAGCACATGAGGCGCCTGGTCGACCCGGGGCGGAAAGTGAAGGACCTGGGAACCAAGCTGCATGAGCCACGGCTCGGAGAGGTCCGTCATCATGAAGCCTTCGTTCGAATGGAACTGCCACGTGCCGCCTGTCATGGGGATGTCAAAGCACGAGCCCAGCCTCTGGCCCGGGCGGTAACCGTAGGTGAACACCAGCGGGTCGGAGAAGAAGCCTTCACCGGCCTCGTCGATCCCTGATCGCTTGAGGATCACGGGAGTGCCCAGACCTCCGGCTGCGAGCACCACCCTTTCCGCCCGGATCTCAAAGGCACCCCACGGGTTTTTGCCGCGCACGCCCATGGCCGTCCCGTGCTCCTGGATCACCTCTTCCACCGATGCCCGGGCCGTCAAATCCATGCCCATGGCCTGTGCCTGCTCGACAAACTCACGAGAGGTCCATTTGGCGCCGGTCCTGCAGCCCAGCATGCAGTCCCCGCAGTTGGCCTCGCACTTGTCGGGGTTGATGAACTTGGGCAGAAGCCGCCAGTCGATTCCTATCCTGTTGGCCCCTTCCAGGATCCGCCGGGCCGAGTCGCCGACCAGGCGATCAGGCAGGGGGCCCGTGTTCAACTCCCTCTCGAACTCCTCGGCATAGGGCATGAGGTCGATGCCGGTCTGCTCTTTGATGAAAGGCGCAGGTTTGACGGAAGTACCGCAGTAAAGCAGGGTCGTCCCCCCCACGGCAACACCCCGGATCATGGTGGGATGTCCCACAGGGATCGCGCAGGACATGTCCGCGTGGTAGAGCGCTGCCAAGGTGTTCCCGGCCCTCCTGGAATCAGGCCCCTTTTCGAGCAGGATCACCTTCTTGCCGGCCCGGCAAAGCTCGCGCGCAGCCGATGCGCCCCCGGGACCCGAACCTACGACGACAGCGTCATATTCCTTTGCCATGGGACACTCTCTTTTCCAGAAAAACGGCCTTCGGGCTCCTTGCAACCAAAATCATTTCACCGACCTTCTTCATGCCGGTCATAACCCAGAAGCCCTGCCCGCCATGTTCATCTGCTTTCCCCATGAGCCGATAGTAAATAGGCTTGGCGATCACGTCAAGGTGAAACAACTCGAACGGGTTGAACATGCCATCCCGGGGCGGTCTTTTCAAAACGGCGAGCATGTCAACATCAATATCTCTCCGAGTTTGCCTTTGTTCCTGACTCGGAGAGAGAGTCGATGCCAGGCGTATATCGACCCCGAAAGCCGCAGGAATCGCAGTACTAATAGTGCGTTGAGGATCACTTTGAAAGGCTGGAACAACTCCATGATGAGATCTTCGCGAAGAAGTACGGGTTCTTCCGCCCCTATGTGAAGCAGGTCATCTTTCGCTACCTTGATTGCGGCATCCTCCACAACGGATTTGCCCGTGTAAGGTGCAAGGACTGCGGTCATGAATACCTCCTGGCCTTCTCGTGCAAGCGCCTGAGGCGGACGCAGTACCCGGCGCAGTCATAGCCATCCAGACGTTCGGGGACTTCCTCAATTTCAATCCCCATTGCCATGTTCTGTGTACCGATGGCAGTTTCTTCCCAAACGGGGCCTGTAAGGTAGATGCGGCATGGGACGCACAGGGCCTTGAAAAGCTTTTCCAACACAAGGTCCTCAGCATGCTCCTGCGGAAAGGCAAGATCATCGAAGAAGTGGTCGAGATCATCTTGTCGTGGCGGCACTCCGGGTTCAACGTCCATTGCGGCCCAAGGATTCAGCCAGGCGACGAGGAGGCCCTGGAGAACATCGCCCGGTATGTTGTTCGCGCCTCATTCTCCCAGGAGAGGATGACCTATGTTCCCGAGAGGCCGAAGACGTCATAGAAAAGATTCTCAAACACCTTGGGCTTTGGGACCGAAAGCCACGGCCTGTCTGCGTGCACCGCACAGGCAGGCCTCCCCCCGGACAGGTCAAATCGAACCCCGTGAACAGCGAGCCTTGGATCGATTATGCTGACGGTCAGGTCCCCCCTTCCGATAATGGGTTTTATGTGGACCCTCCTGCCCCAGACCTCGGGGCAGCCTCGGAATACGCCGCTGACCTCTCCCCCTGAGTCTGGAATCCCCACCCGGCCCCGAAACGGACCCCTTTCCTTTTTCAGGCTTAATGCCAGTCCACCTTCCACGCCGACATTACCATACCCATCGGATGCCAGGTTGTCCACATCAGAACCCGTCCCCGATATGATGTGGCGGCTTTTCCCTTGACACACAAGGCCAGATTCACCTATACTCCTCACATCTCCTGCTAATTCTTATTACCTTATCACCGAGACCCCTCAATGAAGATCGAAAAGATACTCTGGCCCACCGACTTCTCGGAAAACGCGGCCAAAGCCCTTGACTACGTCACCTCCCTTGCCCAGCAGTACCAGGCGGAAATCCACATTCTTTACGTGCTCAAAGACTATCCCGCCATCGGCGTTCATTACGGGGACTATGACCCCAAGGACTATGAGCGGATGCGCGCGTGGGAAAAACAGACCGCCGAGAACAGGCTGGACGAGGTGTGCCAGAAGTTCCTGAACGCCTGCCCGCTTTTTTTCCGTCACATCGGCGTCGGGGACCCAGCCACGGAGATCCTCAAAACGATCGGCGATGAAAAAGTGGATCTCGTGATCCTGGCCAGCCGGGGGAGCGAAAGTCATTTCAACTTCGGAAGCGTTGCGGAGCGCGTGGTCAAGTTCGCCGGCGTACCGGTGCTGATCATACCCGTTTGATCGTATTTCCCCCTTGTGTGGAGGGAAACCCTGTCAAAGGGGGCACCAAACCCTGCTTCCGGAAACGAAGACCCCCTTTTATGCATGGGCCTTGATGCCCGCAGCCAGGGTCATTCTTTTCTTAGGGCCGGTATGGTATCGTTTAGCCGCCTGAAGAGGAGACTGTTTTTCGGCTGCGCGCTCCATTTCAATCGCCGCCACAAGCGTCAGATTTGTCTCAGTCAAGACCGACGCAGGTCGGGCTTCTGCCGATGGGATTGGGGGCCGGAGGAGGCCGGGATATTAGTCCATATCCGGCTTTCTCAAGAGATGCCTCTAAAATGGCGAGCCCACCGGCGACGCGCAGCATCCATAGCATCCAGATCACGGAAGATAGCCGAAATGCCACTTCAGGCATAGCAGGTCCGGCAAATCGGCCTGGTCCTCCTCAAGCCGGGTATCAATTTAAAATAGATGCAACCTAGCTTACGACCGCACAGGGTTGCTGCCCTTCGACGCAAGTCAACTAAACATGATTCCGTAGCTTCAGATCCAGGGGATGCGGGTTCAGATAGGTCTGCTGGGCCAGGTAGGGCTGCCCGTACTTCCGAACGTAGTGGTTGATCAGGGTCACGGGAACAATGAGAGGAATGTGCCCTGCGCGGTACTGATCCAAGATCTCCAGCAGTTCCTGCTTCTCGTCCGCAGACAGGTCCTCCTTGAAATATCCCATGAGGTGATAGAGGACGTTGGCGTTCTTCTTCACGGTGGTCCGGAGCTTGAGGGCCTCCATGAGCAGGGCCTCGTATTGCTGGTAGAGAGAGCGGGGAGGCATGGTCTTCCCGGCGGCCACGAGCTTCCCCATGGCCCGGTAGTGTTTTTCACTGTGGCTGAGCAGGAGGAGCTTGTTCCGGGTGTGGAAGTCCACAAGGCCCCCCAGCACCGGCTTTCCCCCCAGAAAGGCCCGCCATCGCCTGAGGGTGAAGATGCCCTCGATGAAGTTCTCCCTCAGCTTCGGGTCGTGCAAACGGCCTTCCTCCTCCACGGGGATGCGGGGAAAGTGCTCCATGAAGGCCCTGGCGAACAGCCCGACGCCCTTCTTTTCGGGCATGCCGTTCTCGTTGTACACCTTGACGCGCTCCATGCCGCTGCTGGGCGAGTCGCTCTTGAAGATGAACCCGCAGAGATCTTCCCTCTCGATCTCCGTAACGCGTTTTCGCGACCAGGTGAGCATGCGTTCCGTGTGGTCCACCCGGGTGCGGACCGTGATGAGACGGGGGGACTCGATGTCCCCTACGAGCCGCATGGACTCGCGGGGTATGCCCAGGCCGCACTCGGCCTCCGGACACACGGGTACGAACCCCACGTACTGCCCCAGGGTGTCGGTGATGAAGCGATCATGTTTGTGCCCGCCATCGAAACGGACATTCTGTCCCAGGAGGCATGCGCTCACGCCGATACGGATGCGCGCGGTCATAGAGTTCTCCCTTCTTTCCTCTATCTGCCAGCCACGGGCTTCTGTGGCAAGCGCAAATAGAGTAGAATGGCTTTATGGGTCACTTCAAAAAAGAACTGGCAAAACATCAGGCACGAGCCGGCAAGCGGAAATGGCTCTTTATACCCTATGACCAGCTGAACGACAAGATCGGCCCGCTCTCGCGGGAGGCCCCGAACGGCCTGGGCATCGTGCTGATCGAGAATCCCTGGAAGGCGGCCCGCCGACCCTATCACAAGCAGAAACTGGCCCTGATCCTCGCCAACCTTCGCCACTTTGCCCTGGAGCAGGCCCGCCGGGGTGTGGCCGTGCGGCACCTTGTCGGCGACGGTCCCTATCGCAATGCCCTGGCTCCCCTCATCGGCGAACTGGGACCGCTCCGGGTGATGCTCCCTTCGGAGAGAGAGCTCAGGGCGGATCTTCAGCCCCTCATTCAAACAGGAGGTCTTTGGGTCATTCCGCACGAAGGCTGGCTCACCACGGAGGAGCACTTCAAGGAGAGTGCCCCCCAGGGTCCTCCCTGGCGGATGGACGCCTTCTACCGCGGGGTGAGGCGTGAGACGGGCATTCTCATGAAGGCCGGGAAACCCGCCGGCGGAAAGTTCAGTTTCGACCCTGAAAATCGACTTTCGTGGAAAGGAGCACCCCCCGCGCCGGAGCCGCCCACCTTTTCGTTGGACCCCATCAAGGAAGAAGTGGGCAGGCTGGTTCAGGAACGATTCTCCCATCACCCGGGCCGCCTGGATTTCACAAGAATCCCCTCCACCCGAAAGGATGCGGAGGCCTTGTGGGCGTGGGCCAAAGAGCAGTGCCTGCCCCACTTCGGCCCTTATGAAGATGCCTTGTCCACAAGGTCCAGAGGCCTTTTCCACACGAGGATCTCCTCCCTCCTCAACATACACCGCCTGCTGCCCTCCCGTGTCGTGTCCGATGTCCTGGCAATGAATCTTCCCCTTGCCAGCCGGGAAGGTTTCATCCGGCAGGTGCTAGGATGGCGGGAATTCGTGCGGCACGTCCACACGAGCACGGACGGATTCCGGGCGATTTCCCCAGGGGCTCCGACCATCCTTCCTGTCCCTGGCGACGGCGGTTACAGCCGCTGGGCAGGCAGGCCCTGGAAGGCGACCAGTCCCCCGGGGGACCCGGACGGGGGCGCCTCCCCATCGAGCCTCGGGGGGAATACACCCCTTCCCCCGGCTTACTGGGGAAAAGCTTCAGGTCTGGCCTGTCTCGATCAGGTGGTCTCGGATGTGTGGGAAGAGGGGTACAGCCACCACATCACCCGACTCATGGTGCTATGCAACATAGCCACCCTTCTGGATGTGAATCCCCGCGAGCTGACGGACTGGTTCTGGTCGGCCTACACCGATGCCTACGACTGGGTGGTGGAACCCAATGTGCTGGGCATGGGCACCTTTGCACTCGGGGGTCTGATGACTACAAAGCCTTACGTTTCGGGGGCTGCTTACATCCACAGGATGAGCGACTACTGCGGCGCCTGCCCGTTCAACCCCAAAGCCGACTGCCCCATCACCACGCTTTACTGGGCCTTTTTGCAACGCCACCGGAACAGGCTCGGGAACAACCCCAGACTCAGAATGCCCATGGCTTCCCTCCGCAGGAGGAGTGCGTCACAGAGGCTCAAGGATCAGAACACCTTCGTGGCGGTGAGGGATAGACTGATGAACGGCGAGGCTCTCACAGCGAAAACCCTGCGCTGAAACCGACCTGAACAAGCATAGACCCCGGCAGGACGGCCCAATGTGCCTAACCCTTTTTGAGCTGCTTGCCCGCACTCCAGCAGTTGCCGCGTTCCCCTCCCAGGGCCCAGTACTTCTTGCTGTTCATGTCGAAGAGGAGAGGTTTCACCTTGGAGATGTCGACATCGCCACCGGTGATCACCTCTTCCCAGGCATAGGTCTCCCTGACCTGGCCGATGAAGACATCGTGGGTGGGGAAATCCACCACCTGCTCCAGGGAACACTCCATGCAGACCGGGCACTCCCGGATC
>JAFGPH010000088.1 GCA_016926135.1 Deltaproteobacteria bacterium | reverse complement strand
TCCAGCAGGCGATTCGTGACATCCGTCTCCTTCATGAATCGATCATAGGCACCTACACCCAAGGCGAAGCCCGGCGGCACATGAAACGCGGCTTTGGTCAGTTCCCCGAGATTGGCGCACTTCTTCCCAACGATGTCGTTGTGTTCAGTACCCAGTTCCCTCAGCCAGTAGATCCATTTCTCCCCCATGCCTGTGTCCTCCTGATTTGAACCTTGCCGGGGGCGCAACGGGGCCCCCCCGGCTTATCCGTTGTCAGGCTTACGCCCTTTTCACGATGGTCACGATTCCGGTGCTTCCGTCCAGTTTGATGATGTCTCCTGTCTTGATGACGGAAGTGGCCACACCGGTACCCGTCACGGCAGGGAGACCGTACTCCCTTGAAACGATGGCCGCGTGGGACGTGAGGCCTCCAATATCCGTCACCGCGCCCTTGATGTTTGTGAACACGGGCGCCCATGAGGGATTGGTGCAGGGGGCCACAAGGATTTCACCGGGCTGCAATTTCACGATGTCCTCCAGCAGTTTCAGCACCCTTGCGGGTCCTTCCGCAACCCCGGCGGACGAGGCAAACCCCTTCAGCTCGTTGACGTCTTTGGCTTCAACGTCACCGCCTTTCAGCCATTCCCCGACCGTATCCGTGGTAACACCCCACAGCATGATGGTGAAGGGTTCGGAAACCTCCGCGGGAGGAACTCCCAGGGCGGGGATGGGATTCCAGTTCCTGGCGGCGTCAAGGATTTTCTGGCGTTTGGCAGCCTTTTCCTGCCAGAACTTGCCCCTCGTAAGGGCCCCCACACCGAGGGCCCAGGCCGTTGCCAGGTCCTCGAGCAGCATGGGCACCTCGAACCGGTTGAACAGGTAGATGTCATCGGGCTTTGCCAGCACGTCATACTTCGCGAGCACGTTGCCGAATTCCCCGATTTTCTGGAACCAGATGGTGTGCAGCCAGTGTTCAACCCAGAACAGGTGATCTTCGGCAAACACGTAAATGGTCCTGACCGTGTTATAGGCGTCCTCGAAAGACTTCCTGTCATCGTCCGTCTTGATGAGTTTCTTGTACTCTTCGACGATTCGATCCCTTTCCTCGGAAATCGCCGTGAGGGATCTTTCTATTCTCTCGCCCTTTTCAAGCCTTTCGATGTAGCTCTTGAGGTAGCTGAACGGGACATCCATCTTGGTCATCCAGCTGCCTTCATAGTGATACCATCCGCTGCCGCAGGAGACGTAGAACCAGGGGTTCTTGACTCTTTCAAGCTCTTCCAGCCAGATCCTGCCCGCGTCGGTTTCCTTCAATGCCTTGATTTTCTCCGCGGCGGGGATATTCTTTTTCAGGGTCTCCAGAACAGGTCTCTGGCTCACGGCCAGCCTGCTCAGACGGCACAGTTCTTCGTCAGGCCGGAACATGGAGACATCGGCGCCTGCAACCATCTTGCCGATGGTGCTCTCCTTGATGCCGGGGAAAAGCTTTCTCGCCGTGTCCACGAACATGAGGTAGGCAAGGTAGGCGAGGTTCAGATACTGAAAGTGATACTGCCAGGCCCTGAAGATGAGGCTGATCATGGTATTGAAGCTCTCGATCAGCACATGGGCGTCGGTGTACCCTCTGGGTACGGGAAAGATCTGGTCATCGGGCACGTATTTGCCAAGATCCTGCGGGACCTTGACCGACTCCATTTCCTCTCCCAGTTTCTTGAAGGTCTTCAGCCATTCATCCCACAGCTTGTTGTAGTTCTGAAAAACGAAGGGGACCCTTTTCCCGAAAAGCTCCGCCTTTTCTCCGATCACCTCAGGAGGAGGGGGCTCTACCGGGGCGATGTACATATAACAGCCCACGATTCTCTGGGTGATTCCCTGGGCCGGAGGGATACAAAAGACCCTTGTCGTGTATCCGGAAAGGGCGATCTGCCATGCCTCCTGGAAAATGTCGTCAAGGGGATAGAGGGGCTCCGGCGCATGAATCTTGTCCTGGAACCAGAAATGCCTTTTTTCCCACTCCGCCCTGTCCTGGCTGAACAGCCGCTGGGGTGGATACATCTCTTCCCATCCTTCAAGTTCCTTGGGGGGCTTGAAGTCGTGGGGATCGGGAAACCGTGTTGCACTCGCTTTGGCCATTTTCACCCTCCTCTGATATAAGGTTTACGTTGTTGAAACGCCGGTACGGGATCTCGCACAATTCCCACCCGGGTATTCCACGCTTGCCAACGCCTTCAACCCCGGCCTGTTTCTTCCCGGGCGATAAAACGGAAAGGCCCTTTGGGGGAAACGCCTGTCGAGGACAAAGATGGAATAAGCCATATTGGAACCGTCTGAGGAAAGAGGGTTTTGATCACAGGTTGGAAGACTTAAACGAGAGGAAGATATAAAAGTATCTTATTGAGGAAAGGGTGAATTATGTCAATTAGATTTTTCTTATGATATATATAAGTTTGCTTTATGGATTGGAGTGGCATATAAAAAACGGTGAATATTCGTGACAGGAGACGGATTTGTGATCAACCTGAATCAGCTTCGGGTCTTTTACGAAGCCGCTCGATCCGGGAGCTTTACCAGCGCTGCGAGGAAGCTTTTCATCACCCAGCCTGCCGTCACGGCGCAGATGAAGGCCCTTGAGGATCAATGCACCCTCAAGCTTTTCAAGAAAAAGGGCCGCAGGCTCTTCCTGACCGATGAGGGAAACACCCTTTATGAGTATGCAAAAAGGATTTTTGAATATGAAAGAGAAGTTGAAGATGTCATCGAGGAAATGAGGAAGCTGAAACGCGGGATCCTTCGTCTGGGCACCAGCAAGGCCTACGCTCGCTACTTCATGCCTTTTCTCATCTCAAGGTTCCGGGAAGCCTATCCCCACATCAAGGTGTACCTGGACGAGGGGAGCTCTCTCGACATCATACGCAGCCTGGTGGACCTGAAGAACGAGGTGGCCGTGATCGCCAAGGTGGAAGATCACCCGAATGTCACCTTCATTCCTTTCAAGCAGGATCAACTGGTGCTGATCCTGGCGCCCGGTCATCCCCTGGCCAAGAGAAAGCATGTCTCCCTGGAGGAATTGGTGAATGATCCGATGATCATGAAGGAGGCAAACTCAGGTACCAGAAAAAGGGTGAACGAGTTGTTCAGTTCGAAAGGGCTCACCCCCAATGTCCTTATGGAGACCAGCAACACGGAATTCATCAAGCAGCTGGTCCAGCGCGGGGAGGGCATATCCTTTCTGGTGGAGGAGGCGGTGGCTGCGGATATCCGGGAAAAAAGGCTGGCCACCATTCCGGTGGCCGGGGAGACTCCCTTTCTTGATGTGAGCATCGCCTATCTCGAGGCCCAGCATCTTTCCCATGCGGCCGGGGCCTTTGTGGAGATGCTGAAGAAAGTGGCGACCAGGGGACCCCGGGAGCAGGGAATCCGAAAGGTCATGACCGACTATCTCGCCAACTGGCGGGGGCCGAAGCACTAGTGTCGTGATCCCCTGATCATTCCGTCCAAGGCGGCGACGAGGGCCTCCGCGAACTCGGGGGAGTTGAGCTCCAGGTCGAGTTCGGACACCTCAATCCCGGGTCGCAGATGCCTTCTGAGGGCGGGGCTGAAGGCAGCATCGGTTGCCGGCTCATACAGATCGGCCCCTTCCACACTGAGGGTCGACCAGCCTTTGCCGGGCACAAAGAACCTGACCGGTCCTTTGGCCTGGTTGAGCTTTTGAGCTACCACGGCGGCCACTTCCTCCAACTCCCCGGCGCTGGTTCTGGCCTGCACCCGAAACTCGTCGGGAATGAAGATCTTCCTCTTGGAGAGTTCCAGGGCAGTCCAGAGGGGGTCCCCTTTTTCCCGCCGGCTCAAGGGCCCGCAACTGAGCATGTCAAAACCGCAAGGCGTAATCACCTGAGGAATACCCGCGCGGCCGGCCGCCTCCAGTCGTTGAGGGCCTGCGGCGCGGTTTCCACCCAGGATCTCTTCAAGCACCCCTGCGGGAACCAGGTCCATCACCCCCTGAAACAAGCCCTGATCAATCAGCTCTTCCATAGCGCTGTCGCCGATCCCCTGAGCATGGAAGGGGATCACCGTGTATCCCTTTCCCTCGAGGAGGTCCATGCAGTGCTGCCCGCACTCTTCAGCGAATTTGAAGGTGGTCAATGCAATGAGCGGGCTCGTGCTGGCGGGTTTCACAGGCCCATCGCTTGCCGCCGCCATGCCGCATATCCCTCCTGCCGCCCTCTGAAGGACGGCCTTGGTGAGATCGTTGATCCCCGAGATGTCCACCACGGAATGCATCATGGTGATGTCTTTTGTGCCGATGTACTTGGCCGCGTAAGCAGGCATGGATGCCGTGCTGGAGATCATGAGCTTGGGGATGCCGAAGGGAAGGGCCTTCATGACACTGGTTGCCGAGGTGGTGTTCGATGCGCCACCGAAGGAAATGATCCCCCCCAGCCGCCCCTCGGCCAGCAGTTGCCGAACCTTGAGAGCGGCCCCGCGGATCATGATGGGAGTCACCTCCCCCGTGTTCCTGGACGCCCGGATCTCCCGAATGTTTCCCCCTCCGGCGGCGGCGACTTCTTCGGAGGAGATGTCCGGTGGGATGGTCGGTTCCCCTCCGATGGAGGTGTCCATGAGGAGAGTCTTGAACCCTCGCGCCTCGATCAGGTCTTTGAGGTATTGGGCCTCCTTGCCTTTGGTGTCCAGGGTGCTGAGGATGACGATGGGCTTGTTCATGAAATGAGACCTCCTTGGGTGTTCTTCCGGAACATGTCCAGCGCAGCCGTGATCAC
>JAFGPH010000526.1 GCA_016926135.1 Deltaproteobacteria bacterium | reverse complement strand
GCCGGCCTGGTGAACATGATGAAGAGGACGTTCAGCCTGCCCGTTCAGATCTTTGACCCCCTCATCCACAAGCAAGAAAAGGGAGGTTGAGAGCTTCGGCCCATGATCCGGTTGAGCCACGTATCCAAGAGCTTTGACGGGGGGCGATCCTACGCAGTAAAAGGCCTCTCGCTGGAGGTGGCTCAGGGCGAGACCCTGGTCCTGCTGGGATCTTCCGGGTGCGGCAAGACGACAACCCTCAAAATGATCAACCGCCTCATTGAGCCCACGGAAGGCCTTGTGGAGGTGGGCGGCCGGGACGTGCTTCAGCAGGACCCTGTGACGCTCCGCCGCGGAATCGGCTATGTATTCCAGGGAATCGGCCTTTTTCCGCACATGACGGTTCTTCAGAACGTGGATCTGGTGCCCCGTCTCCTGGGTTGGACGCCAACAAGGCGGCGTGAACGTGCAGAGGGACTTCTCAGGCTCAAAGAGCAACTGCGGAATACACGGGGACCGGGTTGACGGTCATCCTGAAAGAACCGGGCGTCACCGATCCTGCGAAGGCACTGGATCGGGTGAGAAAGGCCTACCACGGACGCTACGCGGTGCGGTGGCTCGCACCTTTCGGTTTCAACAACACCTATGCTATTACGGTCCGGCGGGAGGACGCGAATGAGCAGGGTTGGAAGCGGATCTCCGATCTCAGGCATGCGGCACCGCGACTCCGGGCGGGCTTCACGGCCGAGTTTTCGGAGAGGCCTGACGGATACCCGGTCCTCCGGAAAGCCTATGACCTTCATTTCGGCGACGTACGCGACCTGGACCCGTCCATCATGATGGAAGCCCTGGCCGAGGGCGAGGTGGACGTGATCTGCGCTTTTGCCACGGACGGCCGCATTGCCGCCTACGAGCTCACACCGCTGGAAGACGACCGCCGCTTCTTTCCTCCCTACCACGCGGCCCCCCTGGTGAGGGAGTCGGTGCTGCGCAGGCGTCCGGAGGTTGGAGACGCCCTCTCCCTGCTGGGGGGATTGCTGGACAACGGGTCCATGCGTCACCTGAACTATGAAGTGGACGCCAGGAAGCGCTCGCCTGCCGAGGTGGCGGAGGAGTTCCTGCATTCCCGGGGGCTTCTATGAATCGAAGATCCATTGTCGGATCATTCCTGTTGACCCGAGGGACAAGAATGTTGACAATAGGCCATCATTGTCGAGGAGGATTCGTGGTGATCGCAAAGAAAATGATGCCGCTTTTCGTGTGTCTCGTCTTTTGCGTCCTGTCGCGGCAACCGGCCTTCGGCGCCGGGGATGGTCCTGCCGTGGGCACGACGCTGCCTTCGTTCATGCTGCCGGCACCGGTTTCGCAGGATGCGGTGAGCTATCTGGGCCTGAAGGGTGCAGAGCGCTTTTCTCTCTCACGGGTAGAGGGCAAAATCGTCGTCCTCGAACTCATCAACGCGATGTGACCGGCCTGTCACAAGAACATGCCTATCGTGAATAGGCTCCACAACGTGATCCGGGAAGACCCTGCACTGCGCAGCGACATCAAGGTGCTGGGGATCTGCGTGGGAAACAACCAGAAGCAGGTCGATGTATGCAAGTCACAGTTTCGTGTCCCCTATCCGTTGTTCCCCGATGAAAGGCACGACATTCACGCTGCCCTTGGAGGCGTGGGCACGCCGACCACGATGGTGATCGGCAAGGACGGAAAAGTCCTGATGACCCACAGTGGCGTGATCAAGGATTTTGACAAGTTTCTGGCGGAAATCCGCGAACTTCACAGGAAGCGCTAATCAGCATCCAGGCCACCGGATGGACGAGAGGGGAGAACAGAAGAAAAGGCTCCGTGAGGCGGCCGTCTTCAGGGAATTGCCCGAGACCACCCTGGAGGAGATCGCCGGGGTCGTGGAAACAAAGGAGTTTCCTGCCGGCGCCCTCATTTTCCGCAAGGACGATCCGGCCGACAGCCTGTGGATCGTAAGCGCCGGAAAGGTCCGAGTCTTCCTGAAGGATGAGGACGGCGTCGAGACGACTCTCTCCCATCTCGGCCCCGGACAGAGCTTCGGAGAGATGGCCCTGCTCACCGGGGAGCCCCGGTCCGCAAACGTGGAAACCCTGGAGGAAACGCGCCTCACCTATCTGGCCAAAGAAGAATTCCATCGGATCCTAAAAGACCATCCCGATGTATCCCTGGGTTTTGTCAAGCAGATGTCCCGATGGCTGCGTCACGAGGACCAGCGCTTGCAGCAGGAGACCCGGGCAGAGGCCCATGAGCAGAAGACCTCGTGGACCGACTTCGTACTGCTCATCGGCCTGAGCGTGCTCTTCGCCGTGGCCTTCAACCATTCCAACCCCAACGGCATAGCCCTCTTTCCCAAGCCCGTCTCAGCCGTCGGCATCCCTTCCGTGGAACCGGCGGCCGTTATCGGGGAGTATGAAAAGGGAGAGGCCCTCTTCGTGGACGCCATGCCGGGCGATTTCCATGAACAGGCCCATATCCGGGGCGCCGTCAACATCCCTCTCCCTCTCTTCGAGATCTCCTACCTGATGAATCTGGGAGAGGAGGACAAAGGGAGAAAGATCATCGTGTACGGCAGGACGATCAGCCGCCCCTATGATAAGGAGGTTGCGGAAAAGCTCCTCCTGCGGGGGCACAAGAACGTGAGCATCCTGGAAGGCGGACTGAGTGCCTGGAGGAAGAAAGGGTATCCGGTGGAACCATGAACAGGATCTGGTCTCTGCTCAAGCCGGTTGCCACGAGCCGGTATACCGCGCTGGTGCTGAGGGTCTACATCGGCTGGGTTTTCATCTATGCCAGCATGAGCAAGATTCCCTATCCGGCCCAGTTTGCCGAATCCGTGGCGGCCTACCGGATGGTTCCGTACCTGTTTCTGAACCTGGGCGCCGTGATCCTGCCCTGGATCGAGCTTTTTGCCGGCCTGTTTCTCATCCTCGGTCTCAGGACGAGGGCAGCAGCTACGATCGCAGGCGGGCTTCTCATGATGTTCATCGTCATGATCCTGATCAACATCTACTGGGGGTCCCCCATCTCCTGTGGGTGCTTCGACACCGTGGGGGAGGCCATCGGATGGAGGAAGGTGATCGAGGATGTCATCTGGCTCATCTTCACGGTCCAGATCTTCTTTTTCGACCGCATCTATCTGTTCCGGAGGGGACCGGCGCTTCTCAAAAACGGGTGAGCCGGCCCCTGCATGTCAACCCCAATCCCGTTCGTGGTTCGATGCCTCACCACGAACGGAAGGCTAACGGCATTCACGGCATCCGTTCGTCCTGAGGTATCGAAGGGCGAAGCGAACCCATTGCGAGGCCACTCATGCGGAAGATGTCGGGAAAACGCTATCTGCCCTTCATGGCATTGCTCTGTGGTGCGTTGCTCTGGGGTCTGTCCTGTGATTCGAGGGAGAAGGTCGCAGGCACCTACAGGGCGGAGGGGGAAGTTTCCCCGGAGAGGGGTGAGGTCTCCGTAGAACTGAAAGAGAGCGGAGATGGTGTGTGGAGAAAAGGGGATGAAGAAGTGCCCCTCTCCTGGTACATGAAGGGCGGAGAACTCAGGTTGAATACCAAAGGGGGCGGCGTCCTTGTGGGAAAGGTCCGGGGGGATGAGATCCGGATGACCCTGCCGGGGGGGAAGACGCTGGGCTTCAGAAGGGTGAAGTGACGAAAACGGTGGATCCGAAGGGGAGGAACTTGCTGTGGACGCCTTGAAACGACTGGTGGATGTCATCGAAGAGATCGCGAAAGGGAATTACTCCAATGACATCATGGACCTCACCACCGATGACCGGCCGGAGCCTCTGAGAACTGTGGCAGAGGCCGTCGGCATGATGATGGTGAAAATCGAGGCGAGGGAATACGAACTGGAGATGATGGTTGAGGAACTGAGGGACCTCAACCGGAAGATCAAGGAGAACACCATCAAAACCGTGTCGGCCATGGCCCACGCCCTCGCTGCAAGGGATGTCTACACGGAGGGGCATGCCGCCAGGGTGGGGGATCTCGCGCGCCGGATGGCCCGGAACATGGGCCTGGATGAAGAATCCGTGGAACATGTCCGTCTGGGAGGGATCCTGCACGACATCGGGAAGATCGGTTTTCCCGATTTCCTGTTTCAGGCCCATGAAGGCACGAATCCCCCGGAGATGATCAAAGAAATCGTCAAACACCCCCGTGTGGGGGCCGAGATCCTCTGCGACCTGGATTTCCTGGGTCCGTCCCTGGAGTATGTGTACTGCCACCATGAGCGACTTGACGGAAAGGGGTATCCGCGCAACCTGAAGGCCGAGGAGATCCCCCTGGGGGCGCGCATCCTGGCTGTTGCCGACAGCTACGACGCCATGACCACGGATCGCCCCTATCAGACAGGGCGGTCCCCGGAACTCGCGCTGGATGTCCTGAAGAACGATGCCGGTGGGCGGTGGGACGGGTCCTGCATCGCGTCCCTGGAGGCCGTGCTCCACGATTCGGGCGTCCTGGCCTGACGTGAGAGCTCTGGATGCGTAACAGCCCGATGGGCTCCCTGTACTTATAGATTCGTGTGCCGGAGGATCACCTTGGTCACGATCTCCACCGGGACCCCTGATCTGGACGCGTTGGTGGCGGCGTGTCACATGGGTTCCGGAAACCTGGGTCAAGGTTGTTTCTGATGAAGTTGAAGAATACGGAAAGGTGAGCCTAGCGGACTCGCCTGGTCTGTGGCTTCTTGCCCTCGGTGACCCGGTTCAGGAACGAGAGGCTTTCCTCGTTGGATATATGTCCGATTAGCCTGTCGACAAATTCGTCCAAGAACGCGGCCATTTGAGAATTGCCCGCTCTGCGGGGGTGAATTGGTGGAAAGGGAAG
>JAFGPH010000525.1 GCA_016926135.1 Deltaproteobacteria bacterium | reverse complement strand
TTACTGTTCACAATGATCCCGGCACCGCGTGCCATGGACAAAAAAACTCCCGGCACGAAAGCCAGATCAGAACCTAAAGAGCGAACATGCCTAGATTTCCGTCCGGCACATAAACGCGCTGTTCCGGTAAGCCATGTATGCTTCCCGGCCCAGGGGAAAGTCCCGGGAAGCGCTCCAGTGTCGGATTTACTGCCTGCAAACCTGAGAAGCAGCCCTTCCAGAGGAGCCGGAGCCGGGTCCCTTGAGCGGGCAGCAGGAACCTGCTACTATAAAAGTGAGCAGACCGGTTCCTCCGGGAGCCTTGCTCGACAAAGCATTCAACGCCCTGGGGGCAGCATCCATGAAATGGTCCTTTAGACAGGTCGCAGGGCCTTCCAAACAGGCGGTGTGGAACCTCATCCTGATCCTGGCCGGGAGCGTGGTCTGCGCCGCTTCCGTCAACGGAATCCTCATACCGCAGGGGTTCTTCGGGGCCGGGTTCACGGGCCTGGCTCTGGTGGTGCACTATCTGGTTCCCGCCCTGCCGGTGTCGGGACTCTATTTCGTGCTGAACATACCCGTCTTTATCCTGGGATGGAAGTATGTGGGCCGCCGGTTCTTCCTTTACAGCATTGCCGGTCTGCTCCTCTTCACTGGAACGCTGGAATGGGTGCACGTCGCCATCCCGGTGCAGGACAAGATTCTGTGCGCCCTGCTGGCCGGCATCATCATGGGAGTCGGAACCGGGATCACGCTCCGATCTCTCGGCTCGGCGGGCGGACTCGACATCCTTTCGGTGATTCTCCTCAAGCGGTTCTCGGTGCGCCTGGGGACGACCATTCTCGCCTTCAACAGCGTGGTTCTGGCTGCCGGCGCCTTCTTCTTCTCCCTGGAGGGAGCCCTCTATACCCTGATCTACGTCTTCGTGAATTCCTTTGTGATGGATCTTGTCATCACGGGACTCAGCCAGCGCAGGGCCGTCTTCATCATCTCTCCCGAATGGAAAAAGATCTCCGGGGAAATCATGGAGAAGATCCAGAGAGGGGTCACCGTCATCGATGGGCGGGGAGGCTTCACAGGGAAGGAGATGCACCTCCTCTACACGGTCGTCACCTTCCAGGAGATTTCCAGAGTCAAGCGACTCGCGCGCGAAATCGACCCCGACGTGTTTCTGGTGGTATCCGACACGCGTGAGGTGATGGGCACCCGCATCGGCAACCAGCCGCATTGGTGAAAGGGGAGTGAAGATTCTGGCTTTGCCGTCCGCGGAATGCTATGTTTGCACCCCAGACTAGGAAAAGGCAGGGTCGGCATGAAGAAGTCCGTCATGGAGAAAATGCGGGAAAAGGGCATGAAGCTGACGCCCCAGAGACGGGCCATTCTGGAATTCCTAGTCCGCAAGGGAACTTCGCATCCCGGGGCCAGGGTCATCCACGAACACCTTCGAAAGAAGCTCAAGAGCTTGAGCCTTTCCACGGTTTATCTGACCCTGAAGGAACTGGAACGGCACGGGTTGATCCGGATCCTCGAATTCGACCGAAGGGATAACCGCTGTGAAACGAACCTGGACATGCACGTCAATCTGATCTGCAAGAGGTGTCACCAAATCAAAGACCTTCCCTTCCTGCCGCTGGATCCCCGTGAGGTCCTGAAGAAAGCCGGGTTCCAGGTCTCCGACACCCGGGTGGAATACTACGGACTCTGCGAGCGATGCCGGAGGCAAGGGCGGTACCACGTGTAGCAGCGCAGGACTTTTTTCGCTTGCATTCGGAATGATTCCGAGTTACATATCTGCAGGCACATCACACGCAGAGTAAACCGTCGCCACCGGGAAGACCTGTAAAGGCGAACATGGCAAATGAATACACCGATTGGGCCCTGTGTATCAGGTTTCGCCTGCGCGGGGCCGCCGGGAAACCAGGGTCTGCATGGCCGAGAAGAAAGGAGGAAGGAAATTGAAGCTCACAAGCAAACTTTTCAAGCAAACGCTGCGATTGGGAGTCGTGGCTGCAACGCTCGTGACCTGCGTTGCTTTTGCCGCGCCGCTCGGGCTTCCGCCGTTGCCGGTCCCGAAAGACAATCCGATCACCCCCGAAAAGGTGGCGCTCGGGGACAAACTCTTCCACGACAAGCGGTTCAGCACCACCGGGGAAGTCAGTTGTGCCACCTGTCACGACAAGGACAAGGGATTTACGGACCAGCTCCCGGTCTCGGAGGGCATCAACAAGCTGAAAGGGACCCGAAACGCCCCCACGGTGATCAATTCGGCCTATTTCACCACCCAGTTCTGGGACGGTCGTGAGCCCACACTGGAGTCCCAGTCCGCCCAGCCCTTCCTCAACCCGGTGGAGATGGGTCTGAAGGACCATGAGCCCATTCTCAAGATCGTACGGACCGATCCGGAATACGTGGAGATGTTCAAGAAGGTTTTCGGCAAGAGCGGGGACAAAATCACCATGAAGGAAGTGGAGCAGGCGATCGGGGCCTTTGAAAGAACCCTGATCGGCGGCAACTCCCCCTTCGACCGCTACTACTACGGCGGCGACAAGACGGCCATGAGCCAGGCCGCCGTCCGGGGGCTGGATATCTTCATCAACCAGGGCCGGTGCGTCTCGTGCCATGTGATCGAGCAGACCCAGGCCCTGTTCACGGACAACCGCTTCCACATGATCGGCGTGTCCGCGACCGACATGCCCAAGAATCTGGATGAGCTTTCGGCGGCGGTGGAGGATGTGAAAAAGAAGGGCGCGGACATCGCGGTACTGACCAACCCGAAGACATCCTCCCTGGGCCGGTACGCGGTGACACGCGATATGACCGACATCGGGGCCTTCAAGACCAGCACCCTTCGGAACATCGAGCTCACCGCCCCTTATATGCACGACGGCAGCCTCAAGACGCTGGAGGAAGTGGTGCAGTTTTACAACAACGGGGGAAGGCTGAAGGAGACCGAGCCCGTGCCGGAGCTGCTGAGCGGCGGGATCCGGCCCCTGGATCTCACGGAGGAGCAGCAGAAGGATCTGGTGGAGTTTCTGAAGGCCCTGACGAGCCCGGAGTTCGTCAAAAAGTGAGGCCCCGGCAGACAAATCAGAAAGGAGGGACATGGACGATGAATCTGAACCGACGCACATTTTTGAAAACGACCGGTGCAGCCCTGATGGCGGGCGCCCTGCCCATGGGACTGGTGCGAGTCGCCTTCGGCTCCAAGGGTCCTGCCCAGGACTTCACATTCGGATATATCTCCGACTCCCACATCCAGCAGATCAAGGGCAACAAGTTCGTTCGGAACTGGGATATGGGCCTCATCCGGGCCGTCCGGGAGGCCAATCTCCTGACGCCGCGCCCCGATTTCTTCTTCTTCGGCGGCGACCTGGCCCAGCTCGGCAAGAAGGAAGAGCTGGACCACGGCCTGGAGATCCTGTCGAAGCTGAGAGGCAAGATCTACTATGTGGCCGGGGAGCACGATTATTACCTCGATCTGGGCGAGTACTGGCAGTCCAAGGTGAGCCCCCTGTATTACAGCTTCGATCACAAGGGGGTGCACTTCGTGGTGCTGAACAGCATCCTCACGTACGACAAATGGACCCACGAGAAGTGGAGCACCCCCATGGACCGGATGCTGGCCATGGCGAGGCTCGACAATCCCGACGGCTCGCCCTTCATGGTGGGGACGAAACAGATGGAGTGGTTGAAAAAGGATCTGGAGAAGGTCCAGAAGACGACTCCCCTCGTGGTCATCTCCCATTCCCCCATTCAGAAGATCTACAAGGGATGGAACTTCTGGACGGAAGAGGCCGAGAAAGTACAGACCCTGCTGAAGCCCTTCGACAAGGTGACCGTGATCTACGGCCATGTGCACCAGATCCAGTACAACCAGATCGGCAACATCAGCTTCCACGCGGTGATGGCCACGGCCTGGCCCTGGCCCTACCCGCAGTCCTATACCCAGGACAAGAGCCGTCTTCCCCCCCTCACGGCGCACATGAACCGGGCCGATCCCTTTTTTGAGAGGGATGCCACAGGCTGGCAGTTTATCAATGTGGGCAGAGGCAAGGTCGCCATGCACTACCAGCTGCCGGATAACGAGAACAGAACCGTGGCCTTTAATTTCAAAACCGGCCGTCCCGAGGATATCAAGTATCAGAACCCTTCGAAACGAATTCCGCCTCAAACCCACTACTAGCCGGTAAAAGGAGGGTACACATGCGTAGGAGTGGAAAATTTCTAGGAGCTTTCTTGCTGGTTTTGATGGTTTGCTTTGTGCTGGTGATGTCCATCTCCACCCAGGCCCATCAGTTCACCCAGAAGGATTTGGACCGCTGGGACAAGGAGTTCATGAGCGTGGTGAAGGAGGGAGACAAATGGTTCCACAGCCCCAAGCTGGGCAAGAACACGGTTTCCTGCGACGAGTGCCATCCCAACGCCAGCAACACCCATCCGGAGACTTACCCCAAGTTCCAGCAGCAGATCGGCAGGGTGGTAACCCTTGGGGAGATGGTCAACTGGTGTCTCCGAAACCCCCTGGAGGGCGATGCCCTGGCCCTGGATGATCCCAAGATGGTGGCCCTGCTGGCCTACATCCACTGGGAGCGTCGCGGGTCGCCCCTCGCACCCGGCAAGCACTGATCCGCCGAGACGAGAGGGTTGGCGCGCCCAGAACGGGAGTGCGTGTTCGATTCCCCTTTCATTCAAGGTGCTGCTTCGGTGTGGTTGCATCTTCTGACCCAAAAGGGCGGGCTGTGGTCCCGCCCTTTTCTTTGAAGTTCCCCTCATCTCTTTCAAAATGACTTCCCTTTTGAGCTGAATCGTCCTAATCTTCTTCCGCAACCTGCCGGCAAGGAGTGGCCATGAAAGACCGCATCGACCTGAAGGGCTTCCTCATCATGGTTCTGCTGACCGCCCTCTGGGGCCTGAACTACCCGGCGGTCAAGATCGCGAACGTCGGTTTCTCCCCCGTGTTCAATTCCTTCCTGCGCTCGCTGATCGCCTCGGTGTGCGGCATCCTCTACTGCCTGGCCATCGGGCAGCCCCTCTTCCACCGAGACAAACGTCTCTTCCACGGCTTCATGGTCGGGTTGCTCTTCGGACTCGAGTTCGTGTGCATCTACTGGGGGCTGCTCTACACGGACGCGGCCAGGGCGGTCATCCTGGTGAATTTCTCCCCTTTTGTCGTGGTCCTCGGGGCCTTTGCGTTTCTCCACGAAAAATTGAGCTATGCAAAAATCTGCGGGATTGTCCTGGCCTTCATCGGGATCTACCTGGTGTTCTGGGGGAAGCCTAAGAGCTGGACACCGGATATGTTTTACGGCGATCTCCTGGAGATCCTGGCAGCCGTTTTCTGGGGGGCAACGACCATCTACATCAAGAAGTATCTGGCCGAAACCGTCCACCCCATACACACCTTCCTGTATCAGCTCGCTTTTTCCGTGCCGGTGATTTTCATCTGCGCCTGCCTCCTGGAGTCGCGATGGATCCTCGATGTGAATCCCTCGGCGGTCGTGGCCCTGGGGTACTCCTCGGTCATCGTGGCCTTCGCCTCGTACCTGGCCTGGTTCAAGCTCATCCACACTTACCCCGTTTCGGACCTGGCGGTCCTCACCTTCCTGAGCCCGGTGTTCGGTGTGGTTTTCGGCATGCTCGTGCTGGCAGAGCAGCTCACCCTGGGGCTTGTGCTCGGGCTCTTTTTCGTCTGCACAGGCATCTACGTCACCAACTACCGGAGAGGGTGACGGATGTTCCACTATGCCTGGGTCATTACCGCCATAGGAACCCTCGTGTTCCAGACCGTCATCGACCTGCTGCACGAAGGAGGCGAGACGGAGGATGAGCCCTTCAGCGGAGGTCCATGCGGGCCGCGATCCACTTCATAAGCCCCGCCACCATACCCGCCGCATCTGACAAAAAGAGCCCCCGGAACTCCTTCCATGGATCTTCAAGGCGCT
>JAFGPH010000524.1 GCA_016926135.1 Deltaproteobacteria bacterium | reverse complement strand
GAAAAGAATCAAGGCGGTCGCCCCGGATCTGCCCGTCATCATGCTCACCGGGCACGGGGCCATGGGGTCCGCCCAAGAGGCCCTCAGGCAGGGGGCCTACGACTATCTCTCCAAACCGTGCGATCTGGACGTGCTCGCCACCAAGATTCACGATGCCTTTCGGCATGCCGGGACGCCGCTGCCGGCGGAAGAAAAGGTTGTGGAAGACATCATGATCCCCGTCGACGACTACACCACCGTCCGGGAGCACCAGAGGGTGAAGGAGGCCATTTCGGCGCTTCGGGAGACCTTTTCCCCGAAGGTATCCACGAGCAGGATCATGGAAACCGGACACCGATCCATCCTGGTGTTCGACGACCAGGGGGCGGTCGTGGGCATCCTGGCCATTACCGACCTCCTGGAGGCGATCATGCCCGGCTACCTGTCGGCGCCCAAGCCCTCCACGGCCCAGAGCATCCAGTACTCGCCCATGTTTTGGGGCGGCATGTTCACCCGGGAGGTCCAGGCCCTGTCGTCAAAAACCGTTCGAGATATCATGTCCCCCGCTCCAGGGACAATCGACGCGGCTGCCAACCTGATGGAGGCGGCCTTCGCCATGGTCTATGAAAAGGAGCGGCGTCTGGCCGCCGTCAAAAACCGAAAAGTGGTGGGCATTGTCCGTGAGCAGGATCTCTTTTTCGAGATCGAGCGGATCTTGCGCTGACCGGGATGTTCTTCAGGGAAAAGGCATCCGGGAAAAACCTCTGCAGGGGTCGTCTTGAACGGAAGGCGGTCGCGCAGTTCTCTTCGTGGTTTCGCTTTTCGATTCCGGATCCTTACTCTTTGGAGCTTTTATCCGCGTTCGCTGCTTCCGTCCCGCCCCGGACCCCCTCTTTTTTCCTCCGGGTACCTGCCTCGGGCAAAGGCTTCTTGCACCTTGGCAACGAGTTCTTCGATGTCCAGGGGTTTGGTCAGATAATCGGTCGCACCGGACATGAGTCCGCTGACGGCCGAGTCCACGGAGGCATGTCCCGTGAACATGATCACCTCCACCTGGGGGAATCGGCTCTTGATGGCCTTGAGGGCCGTAACCCCGTCCATTCCCGGCATCTTCACATCCAGAACCACCACGTGGATGGTTTCCTGCATCAGCTTCTCCAGGGCCTCGGCGCCGCTCGTGGCCGTCGTGACCCGGATGCCTTTTCGCAGCAGCAGCTTCTGGGTGGTTAAGAGGAAACCTTCCTCATCGTCCACCAGCATGATTTTCATCTCTTCCATGTTGTCCCTCGTGCAGTTTACCGGAAAACGCAGCCCCGTCACTTGCGTGGTGGAAGACGAACGGTGAAGGTGGTGCCGACTCCCTCCGCGCTCTCCACTTCCATGGTGCCGCCCATGGCATCGATGATACCATAGCAGACGGACAACCCCAAGCCTGTTCCCTGCCCCGGCGGCTTGGTGGTGAAGAATGGCGTGAAAACCTTCTTGAGATTTTCAGGACTGATTCCGGCGCCGTTGTCGGCCACGGAAATCTTGACTCCTCCATTCCTGTCGGGACCCGTCCGCACGGAAAGCACTCCCCCGTCGCAGCCGTGCCTCTCGGTGATGGCATCGACGGCGTTGTTCAGCAGATTCAGCAGAACCTGCTGGAGCTGGGACGGATCGAACCGGAGGGTCGGGGTCTGCTCTGAAATCTCCTGTTTCAGGCCGATCCCCTGAACCGCCGCCTTCCGGGCAATCATGGCCACGACCTCGGGGATGAAGGCGGCCAGGTCCACATCCTTCACGACGGGTTCACTCTGCCGGCCGAACTTCAGGATCGTCTGGGTGATCCTGGCGCAGCGGTCGACCTGGAGCTTGAGCTGGTCCAACGTGGACTCCAGATCCCTGAGATCCTCCGACTCCTTCAGGTCGCCGCTCTTCTTCAGGTCGGAGAAGATGGTCTTGATCAGGGCGTAGTCGGATTTCATGATCTGGAGCGGATTGTTGATCTCATGTGCAAATCCGGCGGCCATCTGGCCGAGCTCCGCCAGACGGGTGGCCCTCACGAGCTGCTGGCCGAGCTGCTGTTTTTCCGTGTCGATCTGCCGCATCCGCTGGATAATCCGACCGGTGAGGGTGTAGGCCAGGGCCGTGATGGTGGCCCCGCCCAGCACCATGATGAGGAGGATCAGGTAGGTGGCGTAGCGAAGGGATCGGAAGGCATCCGCCTTCTGCTGTCTCACCACCAGAAGCCATTGTTTGTTCGTCAGCCAGGTGGTGGCATAGAGGTACTCCTCCCCGGAGGCATCTTTTTGAAGGGAGATCTTTGTGCCCGAATCCGTAGCAGGGTGACGGGGGGACTCCGGACCCTTCTCCATGAAAGTGCCCCCGGAGCGCCGGTCCGTCTGGAACAACCCCTCGGAATTGACCAGATAGGCTTCTCCGGTCCTGCCGATCCGAACCTTCTTCACCATCTCGTTGAAAATGTGGGTGTCGATGGTGGCCCGCAGAACCCAGGATCGCTCCGATACGGTCCGCTTGAGGGCGATGATGAAGTGGGGAACCCGCCGGAACCCCAAAAATACGTCGCTGATATAGGCGCCGTCTCTCATGACCTGGCGGAACCACTCCTCCTCCCTGTAATCCCTGCCCACGAGTCTGAAGGGGCCGTGGTAGACCAGATGGATGCCCTCCTCGTTGAAAAGCCCCAGGTCCACGAAGGCGTTTGATTTCTTACGGAGATCGTTGAAAATCTCAAAGAGCTTTTGGGTGTCGGAAAGCTCCTCGAAGGGATAGGAGCGCAGGATGAACTCCAGGTCCCCCCTGCGCTCGCTCAGGAAGGAGTCGATCATCTCGCGGTGATCCTCCACAATGCGCTTCACAGTGGCCAGGGTGCCGCTTTCCAGGGAAGCTGTGAATTGGTAATAGCCGATCCCCAGGACCAGAATGAACGGGATGACCGGCGCGACGATCATGCAAAGAAAGACCATTCTTCGCATGCGTGTGTACCGGTCCTGTTCCGGGATCCCATTGTGGAGGGTATTCATAAAATCAAGTTATTAGCACAGGGAAAAGGAATGCGTCAACGCGGATTCGGCCCTAATTCTTGTCCTCGGGCCCGCTCTCCTCGGTCTCTTCAGGCTCGGTTTTTTTTCCGAAAAGCTTCGCCCCCCAGATGCTCACCTCATAAAGGATGATGATGGGGCCGGCCATCAGAACCTGATTGAAAACGTCCGGGGTCGGCGTGAAGATAGCAGCCGCGATAAAGGCAAGGAGCGCGGCATATTTTCGGTTCTTGCTCAGAAAGCGGTCTGTGATCATGCCGAAACGGGCGAGCATGGTGAGCACAAGAGGCAGCTCGAAGATGAGCCCGAAGGCCAGCATCAGGGCGCTCACCAGGTTCAGGTATTCCCGCATGGCAGGGAGGGGTCGCACGAAATCCGTCTCAAAGCTCACCAGGTACTTGAAGGCAAACGGGAAAACCACCATATAGGCGAAGAGCACGCCCCCCATGAAGAAAAAAGTGGACAGGATCACCAGGGGCATGAGGAAACGCTTCTCATGGCTGTAAAGGCCTGGTGCCACAAACAGCCACATTTGGTAGAGGATTACGGGCATGGCCAGCATGATGCCTGCAATGATCGAAACCTCGATGTACACGAAGAAGGCCTCAGGCAGTCCCGTGAAGATCATCTTCTGCCCCGGAGGAAGGGCTGAAATCAGCGGTCGCATCAGGATGCGGAAGAGATCCTCCTTGAAGCCGAAGGCTGCAAAAAAGGCGATCCCCACAGCCACGCAGCTGATGATGAGCCGTTTTCGGAGTTCCTCCAGGTGCCCGGTGAAGGGCATCTTATTTTCTTGCTCAAATTCGGCCAAAGACACCCTCTCAGCGTTGGCGAAGGCGGCCGTTTCGCAGGCCGTGCGGGGGGTTCTCTCGTGCGGCAGTGAATTACCGCGCACCGATATCGTTCATGGAGCAACGAAAAGGCACAAGGTCCACATTGTAAGCCCCATGGTTCAGAACCGAAAATGAACCAAGGTGTTCCTTGCGCCGTGCGCCGT
>JAFGPH010000087.1 GCA_016926135.1 Deltaproteobacteria bacterium | reverse complement strand
GTGTTCATAGGTTTTTACGCTCCTGACATGATGTTGTCCAACCCAAGAAAGGCTTGATCGTCGCCTTCGCTCAAGCGTGGAGAAAGCAGCCTTCTTGGATTTGGAGAGAGGAATGTGCTCAGACCCTTTGGGCGGGGATCTCCTGATGCGGTCGCGCAGCCGAAGGCTGTGAATCCATGCTAGTGCATGTGCCGGCCCCCGTCCACGACGAGCGCCTGTCCAGTGACGAAATCGCTTTCATCGCTGGCCAGGAACAGGACGGCTCCAATGAGATCTTGCGGTTGTTCGAGCCGGCCCAGCGGAGTCCGGCTGACGTCATACTTTGTAATGTCCTCCGTTATGGTTCTACTTGCGGCCGTATCGGTCAGACCGGGGGCTATGGAATTCACGCAGATCCCATGAGGACCCAATTCGGCCGCCAGAGATCGGGTGAAGCTGATGAGACCGCCTTTGGAAGTCACATAATGGATCAATCCCTTGGTTCCGGTAAAGGCGGTTTCGGAGGAAAGGTTGATGATCTTCCCCTTGTTCTGTTTTTTCATGTATGGGAATACGGCCCTGGAGGAAAGAAAAGGACCTTTGAGATTTACGGCCATGAGCCTGTCCCATTCCTCGGGCGGGATCTCATGGAACGGCCTGCGGCCGAGTCCGAAATATATGCCCGCATTGTTGACCAGAATATCGATACGACCGAAGGCTTTCGCCGTTTCTTCGGCCATTCTCTCCGTTTCTCCTTCGGATGTCACGTCTACCTTCATGGAGAGGGCTGAGCCGCCCCTGTCTTCGATCTCTTGGGCCGTTTGCCGGGATTCTCTTTCGAGGATATCAGCGGAAACGATTTTTGCGCCTTCATCCGCCATGGCCAGGCAGAAAACCTTGCCCAAACCTCGTCCGCCCCCTGTAACGATGGCAACCTTGTCTTGCAGTCTGTTCATGATAAGTCACACTTTTTTCGATATGATTTTTCTGGATACGTCCACGGCAAATTTGAAGTAGATTTCCTTTACCGGATCGGCCTCTTTCAGTGACATGGTCTCCTTCATCACTGAAAGGTTGTCAAAGAGCATTTCTTTGACAAAGCCGGTCTCACTCTCTGCCACGGACCAGACCGTGTAAGACTGGCAGCCATGGGCTTCCCAAAAGGGCTTGATCTTTTCCGCCGTAAGTCGAAGATATTCAGCCTGCCTTTCTTTTGGGACATTATACTCGAATACCACTTTTACCATTTTCTTCTCCTATTCTGTTTTACTGTGCCAACACAGGTCGTCCAAAAACACAATGAGTCCCCTCCCGCAAAGCAGGAGGAGACTCACCGTGATCTTACTCCTGGCTGGGGGCCGCAGGTGGAGGCGGCGTCGGAGGCAATGGCCAGAAATCCCAGAGCGCGGAATAGGCCGCCCAGGCGGGGAACGTCAATCCAAGCATGAGATTCGCCTTTGCAAAGATCTCGAACGGATATTGCATGGCTTTAGCCCCGAAATGCGACGTACACCAGGCGCCAAGCGCATGATAGGCGACAATGCCCACGCCTATCGCCAGAATGATGTTCAGGAGCCCGCCACCGACGGGGCTCTTGAGATTTCGGCCCGGCCACATCTGAAACATGAACATAAACATGAGGAGCCCAAAGAGGAAAGAAACGAGATAGAGAAGGAATCTGAGCGGCTCTATCTTGAGCGCTTGAACCCCTATCAGGTAAAGAATAGCGCCCAGGACGATACACACGATGGTCACGACAAACCCCATCACCGGCTGTTTCATCAATCCCGGGGATTTGCTGAAGGGCCAGAATCCGAGGGCCACGAAACAGAAGAGGAAAAGGAGGACACTGAAGTAGAATGCGAGCGCACACTCCCAGGCAAAGGGCCCCATGGGTGCTATTCCGGCAAAGGCAGCGAGTGGCCCGCCCTTGGCATAAAAGGGAACGGGACCGCTGGGAGCGGCATAGGAGAGCATGCTGAAATTGAAGAGTTTCGTGATCAGCCAGGCGACGACATAGGCGAGAATCAATGTGAGAAAGCCTTTTCCGGGTAGGGACTGTTTTTGAAACGGCCACATCCCAAAGGCGATGACGAGGAAGAAGGTTGTAATGACCGTATTGATCGCCTGGATATGGATAAACGGCGTGGCTGCACCGCCGGCCACGAAATTGACCAATCCGAAGCAGGCCAAGGTTCCGATAAGCACCGCAAACGCGGTGAGCAGAAATCCTCGCCAAGGCTGCGGGAGGCCTTCGGTCGAAGGATACTGTGCCTGCCAGCCGGCACCGATGAGGGCAAGAATAGGTACATTTGACATGATAAAGGTTGTGAAGACGCCCATGTAGGACTGGAGGTCAAAAATAGAAGTGATAATCATGGATGCGCCCAGTGTGATGACAAGCCCGAATATGCCTCGCCAAGGTTGCGTGATAGTCCAACGTGCCGTAGGTGTCATTTCGTCCATTGCATTCCCTCCTCTTGCTGATAGGGCTGTTCGTGTCCGGTGAGCCCCAGTTTTCGGACTGCGTTTGGTCGAAAGGTTACGCTGTAATGGATCTTGGTTTTCGCGATCACAAGCGGCTCTGGTGTTCGATCATCCGTTCACAGTAAAGACAGGGTCCCTTTTTGCATTATCTTTTGTACGTTGTCTAGATCTGCAAATCGTAATATCCCCGGCATACGTTGTGCCTACTCAGATGGGTACCTCCTTTCCACAATGTGATCATGAGCGAGTCACGCCAGTACTTCTCAACGTGATACTCCCGTACGTATCCGTAACTCCCCATTAATTGAATCGCCTTCTCCGCACACCTCACCGCCCTCTCGCTCGTGATTCGTGCCATGTTCATCCTGGCGGCCAGCAGGCCCTTCCTGGGCCCGTAGATCTCCGGGTGGTCACACATGTATGCGGTTGTCAAATACCAGGTCCTCGCCATTTCCGTATCCATGGCGATCTCTGCAAGGGTTTCAGCAGGCCCGCCATGCTGCCTAATAGGTTTGTCGGCGACGATCCTCTGGCCGGTATACTCGATGACCGTCTCCAGAACTCCCTGCATGATACCCGTTGCCATTGCCCCGCTGGAGACCCCGGGGAGTTGTGCCCAGAAAAGTTCGGCCGCCTTACCGCCCGGACCTACAGCCCATTCCCTGGGTATCCTTACTTCATCGAAATAGGTGGGACAATTGTGGTCCGTTTTGAGTCCGCATTTGTTTTCATCAGGACCAACGGTGAGCCCTGGCCATCCCTTCGGTATGTAGCCAATAACGATCCCCTCATCACCCAAGTCGGGATCTGCCGTGCAGACGATGCAGTAGAGATCGGCAATCCCACTGTTGGTCGCCCAGAGTTTAGCGCCGTTGATGACGCACTCTTGGCCGCTGAATTTGGCTGTTGTCCGGAGTTTCCTTCCCCTGTAAACGATGTTTTCAATGTCGCAGCCACCGCCCCCGTGAGGGCCGCCCGGTTCTGTCATGGCAAAACAAGCCACTTGCGCCTCATCCCCGCAAAAGTCAGGCATGAATCGGTCCAGAACCGCTTTCATGTCCCCGTTGATCGCCGGTTTCCATGCCCACCCTGTACACATATGTGAAACGGCCAACCCCACATCCCCGCGGCTCAGTTCCTCGCAGATCAGCGCATTCAGGAGGGTTCCACGGATTCCCTCTCCTCCATACTCCTTCGGCATAGATAGCTTCTGTAGCCCTATGTCCACGAAATGCTGTCGAATCCTGGTCTGCAGGCCTGTGTCATTCTCCAGTTGTTCACGAATGGGCATGATTTCCTTTTGAACAAAGTCATGGACCGCCTGATGCAGCGCCTGCTCTTGCTCAGAAATGAAGAGCGGTGGAAAATGCAGATTATAGTCCTTGATTATGGTCTGCAATTCTTCTGAACCGGTTTTGGCTTCATTTATCCAGGATATAGAGCGCACCCTCGGTGGCGTCCACCCTGATCCTCTGCCCTGTTTTGATGGTGGATGTGCCGGTGAAGGTATTGACCAGGGTTGGCAATCCGTATTCCCGGCCCACGATGGCCGTGTGACTGAGGGTGCCACCCCTGTCCGATACCACCGCCTTGACCAGTCCGAAAACTGGGGTCCAGGCAGGATTCGTCCCCGGGCAGACCAGAATGTCCCCCTTCTGGACCTGGTCCAACTGGCCGTAGCTCATGATGACCCGCGCCGGGCCTTCGGCCACACCGGGCGCTCCGCAGACCCCATAGATGTCGGCCTTCAACTCCGGCCTTACCCTGGGCAGTTCTCCCACGACAATCTTGATGATAATGGCATCCGCCGAGGGCAGAAGGTCTGTCCCTACAGCCTCCTGGATGTCTGCCCTCGTCGTGAATACCGGAGGTACCTGAGAGAATTTGATCTCCTCCCAGCGTTTGCGTCTCCTGTTGGCGATGAACTGCAATTTGTGAAACTCGGGGGCACCCAGCACCCTCTCCACTTCATCGGGATTGAGGAAGAAGATATCGTCCGGCCTGTCCAGGGTGCCGGCAGCGGCCAAACGCCTCCCGATGCCGAGAAAGCCCCGGCGCATGACCGCATGGCAGTGCAACTCGCAGAAGAGGTCGTGTTCTTCGCTGAAGGAGCCTGTCTTGCCGCCCAGCTGGATGAGGGCCTCGAACCAGGGCTTCTCGTCCTGGGGCACCTTTGCCAGCAGGTTCGCTATGGCCTTTTCCCTCTCC
>JAFGPH010000523.1 GCA_016926135.1 Deltaproteobacteria bacterium | reverse complement strand
GCCCGAAAAATCAGGTCCGTCGCCCCGCCAGCCGCCCAGGGAATGATGATCTGAACTTCCTTGGCCGGGAACTGCGCCGCATGAATGTGTGTGCCTGCGAGAAGCGATACGACAAACAGAATAGACATAGCCCTCTTGAACATGATGTTTTCTCCTTTCTGGATTCAGATTGCTGAACCTTGAAGCTTGAACCCTTCCAATCCCTCGTTTCCGAGCCAATCATCCCAGCCCTTTGCCTTCAATCTCCTGATTCCTTCAATCCCCCTTTCTTTGAAGATTTGATAATGATCCGAACCACAGGGACCATCAAGAAGACCACGGTCGCGAGAAGAAATACCGTGGAAACAGGCCTACTGACAAACACCGCAAAATCGCCGTGAGAAATCATCAACGACTGCCTGAAGGCAATCTCTAGCTTCTCTCCGAGGACCAGAGCTAGAAGAAGCGGTGCACCCTCATAGGCCCATTTTCTCATCACGAATCCCATGAAGCCGAATAGCATCATCATCCAGATATCGAAAACGGAATTGTTCACCGTATACATCCCTGTGACGCACAAGAGCATAACGAGAGGCAGAAGGAACTTCTTGGGAATCCTGAGGATGTTGGCGAAGAGAGGGACGAACGGCAGATTGAGGATAAGAAGAATGGCATTCCCGATGTACATACTGGCGATCACACCCCAGAAGAGATCCTGGTGCTGCTCAATCATTAAGGGACCTGGCGATACCCCGTGAATGAGAAGGGCCCCGAGAAGAATGGCCGTAGGAGGAGAAAAGGGAATGCCGAGGACAAAGAGGGGAATAAAGGCTGATTGACAAGCCGAATTGTTGGCGGATTCAGGGCCGGCCACCCCTTCAATGGCTCCCTTTCCAAACTTCCCGGGGTTCTTGGAGATTTTTCTTTCGACCATATAAGAAGAATAGGTTGCAATGACCGGAGAGGGTCCCGGGATCAGGCCCACCCCAAATCCAATTCCCGTTCCCCTGAGAATGGGCCCGATCGACCTCATAAAGTCCCGAAGGGTCGGATAGAGATCTCTAAAGCGCGGCACAATAACTCGTTGCTCCAGCATTTCCAGCGGTTTTTCGACATTGACCAGCACTTCTCCAATTCCAAAGATGCCGATGGCAACAGCCACGAATTCGATCCCATTCAAGAGAGAGACAGAGCCAAAGGTGAATCGTTCATTTCCTCCAACCGGATCGAGCCCGATCGTTCCGATGATCAAACCTACCACGGCCATCATGAGGGATTTGACAAGGGATGTTCCCGTCACATTGCTGAGCACGATGAATCCGAAAACCATCAAAGAAAAGTATTCAGGAGGGCCGAAGGCCAATGCGGCCTCGGCCAAAGGCGGCGCCAGAAAGACGAGTCCGAGTATGCTGATGCTTCCCGCGATGAAGGAACCAATGGCGCAGGTGGCAAGGGCGGGGCCAGCCCTTCCTTTCTGGGCCATCTGGTGGCCGTCGATACAGGTGATGACAGAGGCTGTCTCTCCAGGAACGTTAAGAAGGATGGAGGTTGTGGAGCCTCCATACATTGCCCCATAGTAGATCCCCGCAAGCATGATGATAGCGGACGTGGGATTCAGGCCGAAAGTGACCGGGATCAGAAGGGCGATTCCCGCAATGGGTCCAAGTCCGGGGAGCACGCCGATCAGTGTCCCTACCGTGGCGCCGATCAAACAATAGAGAAGGTTCTGAATCGTTGTGGCGACGCCAAACCCGTTGACGAGATGATGGAATGATTCAAACATCTGGCCCTAAAGCGGATTCCTGCATGTACCCTGCAATCGATGACCTCCAAGTGCGGCCTTTCTTTATATCCCTATCCACCCTTTTGGCAGAGGGATCTTCAGGCATTGAACAAACAGAACATGGCAAACGATTGCGGTCGCAAAGGATAAAGGCAGGTTATGTCTCCACCTCTTCACCCCAAGAGTTCTCAAAAGGGCCGCCATCAGCAGGAATGAAGAGAGCGTATATCCTAATTGGTTAAAGAACAGTGTGACCAAAACCGTGGTTCCGAAGAAGAGTATCCACTGTTTTGCCGCCCCGCGCATCTCACCTTCATCCGATTTCTTATGTGTTTCCGCTGCGCTCAGGAAAAGCCGGATAAGAAAAATGCCGGACAGGAACGCGAGCAATACTCCCAGGATAAGAGGGAACAAACCCGTGCCCGGCATCCGAAAAGCTCCAATGGGCATCCTCAAAGAGAGGAGAGCGGTGGCCACTCCAAAAACGAAGAGAACGACTCCGCCAACTATCTCATCCGTTTTCAACTCCGTCACTCCCGTGAATGGATTTCACATTACAGGTCTCGGAAACACCCCCTTCCACTGCCGTCCAAGAGAGATTCCTGGGGTTCCGGGAACGAAAGGCGGGCAGGGAGGCGAAAAATCTGTTGATCAGCAGCTCATCTGATGATATGATAACTACTATATCCGTTTCCTTTGAGATGTCAACAAGAAAACCTATGCTTATTCGTTTGACAAATAGGTCATAAGAAGAATAGGCTAATATCTGGCAGTCTGGCAAACGCCCCTGTCCAAAGGATGAGACCCACCATGAAATCTTCCGCGATCAAAGTCCAAAAAAGGCGTTTAACAGACCAGATTGTTGAAAAGCTGGTGTCCATGATTGCCGAGGGCAAGTTCAAGCCCAGCGACAGACTCCCGCCCGAACCCGAACTGATGAAGCGGTTTCATGTGGGGCGGAGTTCCGTCAGGGAGGCGATAGGAGCGCTGTCCTTGATAGGATTGCTGACCGTGGACCATGGGCGTGGCACCGTGGTCTCCCCTTCCTTGGACGAAGCCTTGTCGAAATCCTTGGGTTGGGTAATATCCACAATGGGGCCTGACAAGGTCCGTGAACTCGTGGAGGCGAGAGTTGAACTCGAACAGTCCATCGTGAGATTGGCGGTCGAGAAGGGCACAGAGCAGAATATTGCCGAAATGAGATATCATAATGAACGATTGAGAACCGCAAAATGGGGGAGCAAAAAGCTGATTCAAGCCGACCTGGCCTTCCATACCGCATTGGCGAAGGCCAGCCACAACACCATTCTCATCAGACTGGCTTCAGAACTTCGACAGCCCATGAGACGATGGATGGAACAGAAGGCATCCGTTGATTGGGGCTATGAAAACGTGTTTGAACAACATGACGAAATCCTGAAAGGCGTGGAGGCTCGCGATTCACAAAGGGCTCAGCTTGCATTGCGCGAGCATCTCGAGTCCATGGGGCGAAGGCTGACCACCATCCTGTTGGGGAGGTGCCAGAAATAGCCCCGGGGCTACCCAAAACGAAGGGCCGCCCTGGGGGTGGTCTCTCAAGGACCAGGTTTTTGTGTGTCTATTTACGGGGCACGACACTAGAAGGTGTACACCCTGTACTCCGGGCTGGTCATCATGTCCACCAGCACAGGGGCCCCGGAGATCTGCGCGCCCTGGATCAATTCATCCGGGGAAACGAGTCGCTTGTCCGCGCAGGCCTTGCAGACATGGATGGTGGTTTGTCTGGCGATGAGTTGGTCGAGCAGGTCCTTCATGTGCTCTCCCGTAGAGGAACGAATCCCCTCGGCCATTCCCAATTGACCCCAGTGGATGGCATCGTCGATTAGAAAGATCTCGACTTCATGCCCCTTTTCCGCCGCAATAGAGGCAAGCTGCATGGCACGGGTCGCGCCTCCCGCCTTCTCGAACCCCTTTGAAATGATAAATAGATGCTTTCCCATACCTATTCTCTCCTTTCGCTTTGTTTTTCGGATACCCACCGGGCCTTCATGCGCCAGAATAACAGACCCACAGCCCCATAGGCCATCATAAAACCCAGGTGGGAGATATCCACGACCATGGTGAAGCCTGGGGAAAAGACGATATCCGGCAGATTCTTGAGAACCCGAAAGATCCCGGTGGTGATCAATGCGGCCAGAAGGATCATGCGCACGAAGCCGGCAGCGGTGATCCGCAAGGCCTTTCGTCCCACGAACAGGTAATCGGTCACCACGTAGGCAAGGAATCCCAGCAGCAGGGATGCGCCCACGTAGTGCACGAGAAGGGTGATATAGAAGTCCGCCGACCAGCCCATCCCCGGAAGGGAAGAGATATAGTACCGTTTGAACACGGGCATCTGACCGAAACCTGTGAACACCATCCCCGCCATGATAAGCCCGTAGAACCACCGACGAACCCGGCTACCCATTGCTGTGCTCCTCTTCTTGCTTGTTCTCATCGATTGTCCTGCTGCGGCCTGCCGAGAGCCTCCTCCCCAAACCATAGGCCTTCCCCACCGCTGCCGCTATCCCGGCAATAGGGGCGATGATCATGGCCTTGGTCAGGTTCTCGGCCTGTCCCATGGAGTCGGCAACCTCTCCCAGATGGGGTTTCCCCGGCCCCGTGTGGATTCCCCGGTTCAATTGATCGAAGGGCACGGGGGAAACGTACAGGGTGTTGGTGCCGCCGTTCTCTTTCTCTCCATAAATGGTACCCCCGATTTCCTTTGCAAGGGCATGGGCCTCGCGGACGATTTCATCCCTGGGCCCGATCTTCTGAACCTCCTCCGGGCATGCCTCGATGCAGACGGGGAGTTTTCCCTCCCTTACCCGATCATGACAACGGTCGCACTTGTACATCACCCCGTTTCCCGCCAGGGAGGGGAGGATATCCAGGTACAGCCCCACACCGGTCTGCCTCTGGGGGATATGCCAGGGGCAAACGTCATGGCACTTGGCCCCGCCCAGGCAGGCGTCGGGATCGATCAGGGTGATGCCGTTTTGAAGGGTGCTTGCCGCGCCCCAGGGGCAGAGGTTGGCACACGGGGGGTTCTGGCAGTGCATGCAGCGTCGCGGAAAGGTGAAGGTCTCCTTCTTGCCGTTCACGGTCACTTCAGACTCCTGGATGAAAACCCAGTTGTAAGGGGTCAGTCTATCCTCAACATCCCGTTTCTCAGACCAGTCCGATACCTTGGCAGTGGCAGGGTACATCTTCGGAAACGGCTTCCGCGGTTCGGGGAACTTGGACTGGTTGGACTCCCGGCAGGCCTCCACGCACGCCCCGCACCCTATGCACTTGCGGATATCGATCAGCGTTGCCAACTCCCCCTTTCGGGCGCCATGCGCCGCCGGGGGGATAGGGAGCGTTGAAACACCGAGTGCTCCCGCAGCCGCCAGGGAGCCTTTCAGGAATGATCTTCGCGATATCTTCTGGGACATCTCTTCCCTCCCGACTTCTGTGCACGATGGCACACTTCCTCCGCTCTTCAAGGAAACTCCTCCGTCATCTTAACCGCACAACCATATTTCAATGTTCACATGAACCCAGCACGGTGTCAAATACCCTCAGGGCCACGCTCGAGCACTACTCAAGATGCATGCCACAAGGTCCGCAAATACCCACCCAACAGATGAAAAGAGGGATTTCTTTGCGCAACCTGTTGTTAATCATTTGAAAAACGATGAATGGTCTTGGGCGAAAGTGGGCTGCCATACGCCTGGTCCATCACCCGGCAAACCATTTGGGCGTTACACATGCGGTTATGTAACGTTACAGTAACGTTACCAGTGCCCAGTCTCATCCATGCCCTAACCTGCCCTTCAACGGCGTTGCGGTCCTGAGAGACCACCCCCCCACGGCCCTCCTCATCAGAGAACGCCATCGTCGAGAGGGCCTTGGGGGGTGGTCGTACAGCCCGCAACTACTTCTCCCATGCCTCTAACACGGGACACCGCAAAGACCAACTTTTTTCAATACTTGACCCCGACGTGAGCGTTCCCCTAGAATGGGGTGGCGTTATCAGGCCTTACAGAACCGTTACCCCTTGGTCAACATGACATCCATACCCAAAAAGGTGCTGAACCCTCGTTTCGTGCAACAGATCATCGACTGCATGGCCGAAGGCGTTTTCACCCTGGACCAGGAGGGGACCATCACCTCCTGGAACCCAGCAATGGAAAGGATCAGCGGCTATCCGGCCATGGAGGTGATGGGAAAAACCTGCGAGATCCTGCAGTTCAGTCGCTGTGTGAACAAGGTCTGCCCTACTGGCCTGAGGGAGTGCGGCCTGATGCAACAGGGCAAAACAGAGGCCAAGGAATGTCATTTGCGTCACCGGGAGGGTCACGACGTGCCGGTGATCAAGAACGCTCGAGTGGTCAGGGACGAGAGCGGGCAGGTGATCGGTGTGGTGGAGACCCTGACAGACCTCAGCGAACTCGCCGACGCCCGCCGGAAGGCTGAGGAGGCCGCGCTCCGGCTGAAGGAGATGTACAGCTTCAGCAACCTGATCGGGAAGAGCCGGGCCATGGTGGACGTGTTTGACGCGATTCGAGCCGCCGCAGCCAGCGATGCGGCCGTCCTGATTCAAGGGGAGAGCGGAACGGGAAAGGAACTCGTTGCGGGCGCCATCCATCACAACAGTCCAAGGGCGTCGAGACCCCTGGTCATGGTGAACTGCTCCGCCCTGCCCGAGTCCCTCCTGGAGAGCGAGCTTTTCGGTCACGTCCGCGGGGCCTTTACCGGCGCCCTGCGGGACCGCAAGGGACGCTTCGAGGAGGCCGACGGAGGCACTGTGTTCCTGGATGAGATCGGTGAACTCAGCCCCTTCATTCAGATCAAGCTCTTGAGGGTGTTGCAGGAGAAAGAAATCGAGCGGGTGGGGGAATCCCTCAGGCGCAAAATCGACATCCGCATCCTGGCCGCCACCCACGTGGACCTGCGTGCGCATGTCCAGAAGGGGCTTTTCCGGGAGGACCTCTTCTACCGGCTTAAGGTGTTTCCACTCCACATCCCCCCTCTTCGAAAACGACGCGAGGACATCCCCTTGCTGATCGACCACTTCATTCGCACGCAGAACACAAAGACGGGAAAGCGGATCAGGGCAGCATCACAGGACGCCATGAAAGTCCTGATGGCCTACCCCTGGCCCGGCAATGTGCGCGAACTGGAAAACGCCGTCGAACACGCCTTCGTGCTGGCAAAGGGAAATGAGATCGATGTTGCAGACCTGCCCGTGGAAATGCGGCAGGCGACCGGTCAGCAGCCCCTTGCCGCAGCTTATGGGTCCTGGGCTAAGACACCGTCGGGTTCCCGAATGCTTTCCAGGGAAGACCTGCTGAAGATCCTGGATGCCTGTGACTGGAATAAGGCGGAGGCGGGCCGCCGCCTGGGGCTGAGCCGCACCGCCATATGGAAATACATGAAAAAATGGAATATCCCCCTCAGGAAACCCACAGGGCCTTGAAGTCAAGGTAGTCCGTGACGCCGACCAGCCTTGATACACCCCGACCCCTGGATTTCAGCCTTGCGAAATCCGTGCCCATGGAGACCAGTTTCCTGAAATCCACGTCCCGGCTGTCCCGATGACAGCGGTTACAGTTTTTCTCCCTCTTCAGAGACTCGTGGCACTGGGTGCAGCCCAGGGCGTTTTTCGCAGGCATCACCTCACGGGTAAGGCCCCAGTACATAACCGTATCCACCCCTTTGTATTTCCCGCTGTAAGGCAGGCCTGCAGCCTTCATTCCTTTTTGAAAAGCGCTCTCCTGCCAGAGGAAGTCGCCCTTCATCACACTGGGAGTCAGCGGGTCGTGGTATTCATGAGCGGGTATCTGGAACGGGCAGGCGATCATGCAGTAGCGGCAGTTTATGCATTTGGGCACCTCATAGCGGACCGCCCCGTTCTCCTCTTTGTTGAGAGCCGGCACGATGCAAGCCGGGACACAGGCGGGGTCCTCGCGGTGCATGCACTGAACCTTCACGAAGGCCGGAATCAGTTGATTCCCCTCCTCCCTTCGCGGACTCAGAGGCATGCCAGAATCGGAAAGCCTCAAAAAGTGTTGAATAGTGTTTAGACAATCATTAAAACAGTGTCAACGTTGGTGGGTTCGTAACCGTTCATGACCAGTGTTGTGGCCGCCCCCACCCATGAAAATACCCCTCGATCCCCCTTTACAAAAGGGGGAAGCTGAAGAAAGGGGCGAACAAAGGCACTCGCCTTGAGGATACCGGGTTTGTCCTAGCCGAAGGAAGGATGGCATCGTTGCAAAAAGAATCAGATAGACGGGGGTCTCAGGCGAAGCTGAGGGCCCGAATCGAGGAACTTGGTTCCCTGGTGGTGGCCTTTTCCGGCGGCGTGGACAGTTCCTATCTGCTCGCGGTTGCCCACGAGATCCTCGGGGACCGGGTTTTGGCGGTCACGGCCGTCTCCGCGATCCATCCCAGGAGAGAGAGCGAGGAGGCCCGGCGTTTTGCCCGGGAACGGGGCATTGAACACGTCCTACTCTCTTCCCGGGAAATGACCCTGCCCGAATTCAGCACCAACGGGCGGGACCGCTGCTATCACTGCAAGAGGTCCCTCCTGCTGCAGATACGCGAAGTCGCTTTGGAATGGGGCTCTCCGCATGTGGCCCAGGGTGCCAACGTGGACGATCTCAGGGACTATCGCCCGGGCGGCAAGGCGGCTGAGGAAGTGGGGGCCATTGCGCCTCTCGTGGAGGCAGGGTTGGGTAAGGAAGACATTCGAGTCCTTTCCAGGGAGATGGGTCTGCCCACATGGGACAAGCCGCCTATGGCCTGTCTGGCCACACGGATCCCTTATGGGGAGATCATCACCGAGTCGAAACTGGCAATGATAGGGGACGCGGAGGACTGCCTGGCCGGGGCTGGCTTGAAGCAATTTCGGGTCCGCCATCACGGCACGGTGGCTCGGATCGAGGCGGACCCCGCCGGCATGGCGCGTTTGATGCAGGCGGATTTGATGTCCAAGGTTGTGGAGAGGTTCAAGGAACTGGGGTTCCTGTACGTGACCCTGGACATGGAAGGATATCTGCCGGGAAGCATGAACAGAAGCCTGGGGCAAGCGAAGACGACGGGAGTGATGGAGTGATGGAGTATTGGAGTAACGGAAGAAAGGGCGGGCACTCAGAACCCATCACTCCAGCACTCCAATCTTCACGACCCCAAGGGGGTGGAATCGTGGCTTATAGGATTGAACTACAGGACGCCTTCAAGGGATACACCCTGGATCAGGACAAGGTCCTGACCCCGGAGCAAACGGTGGCGCGTTTCAGGGCGAGGCTGAAAGAGGTGGATCTGGATATTCTGGAAGGCACCATGAGAATCGATCAGGGGAGGCTGGACATCCCGGTCTACTTCAGTCTCTGCGGGAAGGAGGCTGAAGAGGTGATCGGGACGAAGAAGCAGATGGGGAAGGGCGGAACGCTGCAGCAAGCCGAAGCCAGCGCCGTCATGGAACTGGCTGAGCGATTCAGTTTCTTCAGCTTCTGCAAAGACCCGGGCCATTTCATAATCGAGGAATACCGAAACCTCAAAGACCACGCCCTCCCCTTTGAGAGCATCGCCCTTTCGGTCCACGACGAGCCGGGCGAACTGGCCGCCGCAAGAGAGGTCTTCTCGATGTTGCCGCTCAAATGGACCTGGGCCTTCAACCTGACGAAGGGGCAGGAGGTGCTCGTTCCCTTTGACTGGTTTTACGCCATCAATGAATTCAACGGGCCTTCAGCGGGCAACTGTCCTGAAGAGGCCCT
>JAFGPH010000522.1 GCA_016926135.1 Deltaproteobacteria bacterium | reverse complement strand
CCCGCCAAATGAAAAAGGAAATACCCCTCTGTGATCTCTGTGTCTCTAGAGAGCGGAGCGAACGGGTGGTGAACATTCATTCGGTCCGTGTCCGTTGTTTGCAATACGTCACCGTACTTATGGTTGTCCTGTACTTGGTAAATGGAGCCGATCAAGAAGAGGCGGGAGGAGGGATGCAAGAGAGCTCTCCGGCTCAAGCCTCGAACTGGAAGGCAGGCGTGGAGGGGCTGAGAAGAGCCGTGGTCACGTTTGCTCCGCAGAACTCCTCCAGCATCGAGGCCACACCGTCCCGGGTGGCCAGGGTCGATGCCTCGCACCCGTCACCCAGCCCGTCGATATTCATGACCATCTGACGAGTCTCTTCCGTGATCCGGGTCGTGTGCCCGTTGCGCCAGTTCCAGCGACGGCACATCACCTCACCCGACTCAGCCACCACATAGATCACCTCGCCCGGAACCGGATGCTCTAAGGCCTCGGGGGTGCCGAGCGGAGCGAAGACCTCAGCACCTGTGGCATGGCGTAGTTCAAGACACCTGCCCGCCCGTTCAAGATCATCTCCTCCCACAGGCATGGCCGACGCGATGGAGTGATAGTTCATGATCGCCACCACGCAGCTGATGAAAGGGATCCGTGCCCCGGGTCGCTGGATTCTCTTCAGCAGGGCGGTGTGTGCCGGAGGGAACTTGTTGGGGTTCGATCCGAAATGCCGGTGGGCCTCGTTCCAGGCCAGGATCCGGGGATCTGTCTTGAGGTCGAGCGGATGGCTGGATCTCTCTTCGACCACTCGCCCAAGCATGGCATCGAGTCGCTCTGAGTGGGCATGGTTCTTCAATTCCCTGGCCACGACAATCCCCCTTCGGAAAGAAGGGAAACCCTGAAAAATCTCCGTTCGCACCCGGACCTCCATCACAAATTCACTCCTTCCGCTTCCTTCATCCGCCTTCGGGCGTAAAGCATGGCGTTCTCGATGGCATTGGCGGCCGGTATGCCCATGGCCTTGAAGAGGGAGAGGTCCTCTTTCCGGAACCCGCCGGCCTCGGTGACACAGTCCACATAAAGCACGCCCCTCACCCGCGACTTGCTGATCAGGGGAACACACATGACCGATTTGATCTTGTGCAGCTTGAGGGTGTCGGGAATTTCGCGCTCCGAATCGACGAGGGCATCCCGAATCATGATCCCCTTCCCCTCCTCGATCACCTGCTCCACAACATCCGTGCAGTACCGCTCCGTGCCTTTCCGGGCCCCTTCCCTGGCCCTGGATACCACCTCGGAGATCTCTCCCGTCTCCGGGTCGACCAGGATAATGGCGCCACGGTCGATCCTTTTGAAAAAGTCGAAGATGTGGTCCAGGATCCTGTTCAGGATCTCGTTCACATTCAGGGACTGGGTGAAGACCTCGGAGATCTTTCTCAGCAACTCCATGTTTTTCTGAGTGGTCATGGGCCTGTCCTGAACGGGTTCATCGGGTTCCGACTCCAGGCCCGGCCGGGCCACCGCGTCCAGAACGGAGAGGATATCCTCCGAACATGTGTTGCCCAGGCAGATCACGCTCATCCCCATGACCACGGGCGTGCCCTCTTCCACCCCCACCTCAGAGCCCGGCCGGATCCAGTTGCCGTCCACAAAGGTGCCGTTCTTGCTCTCCAGGTCCTGCAGATAATACCGCCTGTCTTTTTTCCTGATTTTCAAATGTTTGCGGGAGACAAACCGGTCCTTGATCTGGACTTCGTTCTCGGGAGATCTCCCGATGTAGATCTCCTCCTTTTCGATCTGAAAAGAGCGCCCGATATCCGGCCCGCCGATAACATGTAGGGTGGTCATTCGAATTTCCGCCATCGCCTGAGCCTTTATCCGGAGCAGGCGCCTTCCGTATATGCAGTCGGTTGTTTATCATTATAGCCCATCTGGAAGAGTGTAGTCAAAATATACGGTGTCCAGTGCTCAGATGTCTTTCAGCTTTCTGTTCGCAGGGGATTTTTCGAGGAGGTCGCTGAAGGCGGCCAGGGTCTGTGTAAGCCTCTGCAGTTCTTCCGAGGGGGCCACGGGAACGCTGTCGCTCCCCTTCCTCTCCAGGGCATCGATCACGTATTTTACCGTGAGCACCTCGGGATCGCGGGCAGGCTGAAACCCTGCCGCCTTTCGGTCGTCCACCCGGACTTCCGAAACCAGGTTCGCGGCAATGAGTTCAAAGAGGATCTGATGCACGAGACGGATGGGGATTTCCAGTTCGTGGGAGATCTGCCGGGCATCCATAGGATCCTGCCCTTCTGTGAAGCGAAAGATCAGGAGGTGAAGAACCCGGAGGGAGAGAAGCCTCTTCAGGGCACTGCTGGCGTTCAGGCAGTCCTCTTCGTATTCAAAGGTTTCCACATTCTGATGGGCAAAGCAGATTTCCGCGCCGAACAGCACGATATACCAGCTCACTTGCAGCCAAACAAAAAACAGGGGGAGGGCTGCAAAGCTTCCATAGATGGCATTGTAGTTCGCGACCCCGATCTGGAATCGGATATAACCCCACTGAAACAGCTGGTAGAGCGTCCCGGCAATTACCCCTCCCAGGAGGCCGGAAGCGAAGCGGACTTTGGTGTTGGGAAGCACAATGTAGACAAGGGTGAAAAGGACCCACAGCACACCATAGGGCAGCAGCTTCAGCAGGAAAAAGATGACGGGGCCGACCGTTTCCAGCAGGGCGATTCGGGTCACCACCAGCTTGACCCCGCTCGATATGAACACGGTCAGGGTGCTGGAGAGCAGAAAGATCATCGGACAGACCAGCATGAGCGCGAGGTAGTCGCTGATCTTTCTGCCCAGGCCCCTGGACTGCCGGATGCCCCAGATGTCATTGAAGGCGTTCTCGGTGTGGGAGAGGATTTTGATGATCGTGTACAGGAGGAGCACAAGGCCGACCCCGGCCACCAGCCCGCCCGTGACACTGTCGAGAAAAGATTGAGAGAAGTCCAGGATTTTTCTAACCACCTCTTCCTGGCCTTCGAGCTGCTGCAAGAGAGTCTTCTCGAGGACCTGCTGAAAACCGAAGCCCTTTGCGATGGCAAAGAGCATGGCCACGATCGGCACCAGGGAGAGGAGGGAGTAGAAGGTGAGCGAAGAGGCCCGCAGGGCCAGCTGGTCTTTCCCCAGACCGCGAAGCGAAAGGATGATCACCCTCAGCCCCCGGATCAGGATGGACCTGGACCTGGGGAGATCCTTCTCACGGATCCTCCAGATGTCCTTTGTGACGTACTGAACGGCCTTCTGGGTGTCGAGGACGGCCTTCATCCCGATCTTCCTCCCTGCCTCTCTTTCTCCACCACGCAGTGAATCCCCTCTCCGGCCATGCCCGGGCCGAAACACTGGTTGTCCTCACGAACATAGGCCGGGCTCATACCGATCAGACCCGCACCGCCTTGTGCAAATTTCCGCATGAAATCCGTAAGTCGGGGTGTACACGCGCCTTCCACGGTGGCCATCCCCTCCCAGGTCGCAGATCGGACAAAACGGTTAGGAAGTACCATGCCTTCTTTGATGCGGGTCATCTCAGAAAGTCTGGACATTTCCCGTTAGACCCAAGAGTTCTATGGTCGCAAGCGTGAAGGCTGATGCATGCTTTTTTTATGATTATAGGATATAGCCGATCGGGAGTAAAGACATACTCTGCCCCGATCCCTTTCAATTCCGGGCTTTTCAAAAGCATTTGGAGAGGGTATAAAGAAAAGAATGCGCCGTGAAGGGGGTTCCAGGTTCAGGGTCTAAAGTTCGCGGCTTCCTGAACCATTGCCGCTCTCCCTTGTACCTTGTGCCTTGCGCCTCTCATTTCTTTGTCAGCAGCAATGACTTGTGGGGAGATGCGCCTTTTCCAGCAACCCATTTGAGAAGAGAACCCTATGACTGAAACGCCCCAATCTCATGCTTCCGAAGAAAGCAACCCGTACCCAATCCCCGTGATCCAGACCTGGTTTGAGGAATTCGATCTCCCGGCCGAAGTGCTGGCCGGTCTGAAGGATGCCGGTTACACCTGGTGCACCGCCACGCAGGCCCAGGCGATCCCCGCGGCCCTTGCCGGACGGGATGTGGTTGTCCAATCCCGGCCCGAACCCGGCCACGCACTGTCTTTCCTGGTGCCTCTGCTGACTAACCTGAGGAGAGCCCCTTCCAGGGAGATAGGCATTCCCTCCGCCCTGGTCCTGGTCCCCACCGACGAGATCGGCCGGCAGATTTTCGACGAGGGAGCCGCGCTGGCCCGTCACGCCGGTCTCGGCCTGCATCTGGTCTCCGCAAGCCCCCGGGAAGCAGAGGAGACAGGCCCCGTTCCGATGGTTGCGGACATCCTCGTAGGCACCCCGGGACCGATCATCGACTGCATGAAGCAAGGGGCGTTCAGGGCCGGGAACATCCGGACGCTGGTCGTGGATGATGCGGACCGCTTTTTTGAACACGGCCTGGGTCGAGATTTGCGTTACCTCCTCCGCAAGCTCCCCCACCATGAGAAGAGACTCTCCATGCTCTTTTCGGCCGGCCTTTCCTCGCGCGTGCTGGGGTGGGTGTACCTGTTTATGAACCAGCCCGATTTCATCACCGAACCGCCCGAGGAATCCCTCCTCCAACGGACGGAACAGTCGCTGCTGCATGTGAGTTCCCAGGAAAAAATCCCCTTGCTGCTGGGACTCCTGAAAAGAGAAGCATGGGATCATGCGCTCGTGTTCGTGAACACCCGGGAGTCGCTGGAGAGGGTTGCCGAGCGACTGAGAACCCACGGGCTGCCCGCCGAGGGCCTCACCGAGGGCATGCCCCAGAGAAAGAGACTCCGGATCATGGAGAAAATCGAGCGGGGGCAGGTCAAAATTCTGGTCACCACGGATGACGCGTCCAGGGCGGTCCCCCTTGCGGGCGTGAGCCATGTCATCAGCTACGATCTCCCCCAGGGTCCGAGGGCCTACCTCCAGCGTCTGGGCCGGATCAGCGCTCCGCAGGGGCCCGGCCGTGTCGTCTCGCTCGCCTGTGAAGAGTACGTGTTCCACCTGGAAGCGATCCAGGAAATGCTGGGATACAAACTCCCGGTGGTCTGGCCCCAGGACGACTGGTTCGTCGCGGAAGAGCCTCCGCAGGAAACGGAGATGCTCCCGGAAGAGCCCCTCCCTGTCGAGGCCCCTCCCGAGACCCCTCCCAGGGCGGAAGAACCCTCGGAGGAAAAAAAGGCCATCCACATGAGGGGGGGAAGCAAGATCGTCTTCAGCAGCGAGCCGGGCGGCGTCTTCGGCCTGGCCCCGGTTCGAGCCGCCGCCTCCGCATCCTCCGAGCCGGAAAAGGAGGGGAAGAAAAAACCGAAAAGGCGCAGGCCGAGGCGAACCCCCAAGAAGGATTGAAATCCCTCTTTCAGGACCCTGACAGGGAGTAGATCTCCACGGGATGACTTTTCCCTT
>JAFGPH010000010.1 GCA_016926135.1 Deltaproteobacteria bacterium | reverse complement strand
TGTTTCCGGGCTACGCGGAGGGAGGCATCTCCGGGGACGTGGACAACACCGCCGCGGGCTTCCGGCTGCTCGGTCGCATGAAGTACCGTCCGATGCGGCCCAGGGTCAACCAGTTCCTCAGCCGGCTGCGCATTCCCGAGGGGATCCTGAACGGTTCGGCCCGATGGACCGGCCGGAGCGGCGGCCTGGGGATCGAATACCAGTTTCAGAAATGTGAGTACCCGGCCCCGGGATACCCCGGGGTCCGAATGTACTACCGCTACGGCAACTCCTACATCGGCACCATGTGCGAAACCAACCGCTACGTGCGGGCCTACCGCACCGAAAACCTGCCTTTCGTGGTGAACCAGGCCATCTGGCTGGAGGGAGAGAGCAGACTGGCGGACATCATCCTGCCGGCCTGCACCAATTTCGAGCGGTGGGACATCAGCGAATTCGCCAACTGCTCCGGCTACATCCCCGACACCTACACCCAGGTGAATCACCGGATCATCAGCCTGCAGAAGAAGTGCATCGAGCCTCTGGGGGAATCGAAATCGGATTACGACATTTTCTCCCTGCTCGCCAAAAAACTGGGTCTCCACGACGTGTACACGGAAGGGGGCCTGAGCGAGCTCGACTGGGTTCGGAGGATGTTCGACGCGAGCGACCTGCCGAAGCACATCTCCTGGGAAGATTTTTTCGAGAAGGGCTATTTCGTGGTCCCGATGCCGGAAATGTACCGGTCCACCCCGGCCCTCAGATGGTTTGCCGAGGGAAGGAGAAAGGACACCCCGGACTGGGGGCCCGGCCCGGTCGACCAGGGGGAGGCCGGCAGGGGGCTTCAGACGACCTCGGGGCTGATCGAATTCGAGGCCTCGAGTCTGAAGCGGTTTGATCCGGGCGACGAGGAGCGCCCGGTACTTCCGAAATACGTGCCGTCCTGGGAGGGGCACCACACAGCGGCGCTATACGGCAAGTACCCTCTGCAGATGATCTCGCCCCATCCCCGTTTCAGTTTTCACACCATGGGCGACGGAAAAGACAGCTGGATGAACGACATCAAAGACCACCGTGTGCTCAAGGAGGACGGACGATACTACTGGATCATCCGGATCAACGCGCAAGACGCGGAGGCCCGCGGCATCCGGGACAGTGATCTGGTCCGGGTTTTCAACGATCGCGGGGAGGTGATCTGTGCCGCTCAGAAGACCGAAAGGCTTCCTCCCGGCACGGTGCACTCCTACGAGTCCTGCGCGGATTATGAGCCCGCAGGAACACCCGGTGCGTCTGCCGACCGGTGCGGCTGCATCAATCTGCTCACGCCGGGCCGCTTCATGACAAAGCATGCCTCAGGCATGGCGCCGAACTCCTGCCTGGTCCAGATCGAGAAGTGCTGAAGCATGGATCTCCGCCGCCTGCCATGATCGGGGGACTCTCAGAAAAATGAACTTCAAGCATCTGAAAGCATTTTATTCGGTGGCGAAGCATCGAAGCTTCACGCGTGCCTGCAAGGAACTCAATGTTTCCCAACCCACGGTAAGCTTGCAGGTCGCGGAGGTGGAGAGATATCTGGGCAATCCGTTGATTCAAAGGGGCAGCAGAATCCTTGACCTCACAGATGAGGGTCATATCGTTTTTTCCTACGCGGAGAAAATATTCGGCCTTTCGGATGAATTGGAAAAGGAATTCGCAGACCTGCACAATCTGAACACAGGCACTTTGAAGATCGGGGTGGCCTATGTGAGCATGAAAAACCTCGTGCCGGCCCTGATCAGTGAGCTAAAACGCCGGCATCCCAAGGTGGGCCTGCAGATGTTTTCGGGATTGTCGCAACAGATTCTGAACAAAGTCATCAATTACGAATACCATGTGGGTATCATCGCCCGGATCAAATACCCGGATAATCTTGTGTACAGAGAGATGGCGAAGGAGGCTCTCTATTACGTTACCAGGGAACATGTCCCGAAGGTAATCAATTTGAAGGACCTGGCAGGTAGACCCATCGTGATGCAGGCCGAGGGGGCGGCCCACCGGGAAATCATCATCCATGAGTTTCACAAAAGGGGCATACCCCTCAACATTTGTATCGAAACCGAAGACCCCACCACGCAGAAAACCATGACTGAGCTGGGTATCGGCGGTTCTTTCTTGCCCCTTTCCACGGTGGAAGAGGATGTGAAAAAGAAACGTTTCAACATGGCGAGGATAAGGGATGGGCTGTACTTTTACTTCGATGCCGTGTTTTTGAAGGAAAGAAGAAAATCAAGAGCGATCAGGGCCATCCTTTCGGCCATCGATTGCTTCAAGCCGCGGTAATGAAGATTTCTTGTGTATAAACAAAAAATACGCAAGGAAAAAGGCAATCCTTCCAAACAGCAGGCTCCCTCAACGATCTACTCCGGTCCCCGGGTCCCGCACCATGGTCTAGGTCTGACTGCCCTGTAACGCGCTGGATGATGTCTGATTTCAAATCTTAGAAGTATAGAATTTCCCAATGTATTTATTGAAAATTTGTATTTGCCCTTTCCGTACATTTCCAGCATCTTTTGGATACTGAATCGAAGAGAGGCATGAGATCAGAGCAAAAATCTCGTCAAAGGAGGGGACCATGGGTTATGTGCGCGGATGGAGAGGGAGAATCGGACTCATCTTTCCGGCACCGGGGGGGGCGCCTGATTTCGAGTACCATGAGCGGGTTCCCGAGGGTGTAGGGGTATTTATCGCAAGACTTCCGTTCGAGGCCTGCACTGTGGGTGGGCTGTCCAAGATGGGAGAATTTGTCGAGGAAGCGGCGGCTCTGGTCGCGCAGGCCAAGGTGGATCTGATCCTCTTTGCCTGCACCACCGGGAGTCTCGTCAAGGGCCCGGGCTATGACAAGCAGTTGATCGCAAGGATCGAGAAGCGTACGGGGATCCCCGCCCTCACGACATCGACTGCCGTGGTGGATGCCATGAGAGCCCTGAAAATGAAGAAAATCGCGGTTTCGACTCCTTATGCCGTGGAGGTGAACGAGGCGGAAAAGATTTTCCTGGAGGGATCGGGTTTCGAGGTAGTCACGATCCGTGGTTTGGGGAACACGGATCCGATCGCCATGGGTGCTGTCCGACACGAGACGATGTACAGGCTCTCAAGGGAGGTTTACACCGATGACGTGGACGGCCTCTTCGTGAGCTGTACCGGCATCAGTGTGCTCGATATCATCGACAAGCTGGAGAAAGATTTACAAAAACCTGTGGTCACGAGCAACCAGGCGTCTCTCTGGGCGGCACTGCGGAAGCTGGGGATCGGCGAGAAGATTCAGGGGCTGGGCCGGTTGTTTGATCTTTAAAATGTTGGCCGGCAAAAAACGGCCGCTTCTGCGGCAGGTGCTCTTCACCCTTTGAAACACAAGAAGGAGGTGCAACGATGTCTAGGAGAAAATGGTTTGTCATGAGTATTCTGGTGCTTTTCGTGGCATGCGGACTTTTCTGCTATCCCTCTGAATCGAATGCGCAGCAAAAAGTGCTTCGGTATGGGCACATCTCTCCACCTCATACGACCATGGGAAAGACCGCCCTGTTTTTCAAGAACTACGTAGAGAAGAATTCGAAAGGCTCCCTCAAGATCGAAGTCTATCCCCTTGCACAGCTGGGGGATGCAAGGTCGATGTTGGAGCAGGTTATGATGGGAACCGTGGATATCGCCTTCGTGATGTCACCGGTCCTTGGCACCCTCATGCCCGAGTACAATGTCCTGAACCTCCCCTTCCTGGCCTCCAACAGCGATGTCATGTGGCTGGTTCTTCATACGCCGGAATTCCGAGACAGAATGGACCAGGTGATTGTCAAGAAGGGGATGGTCCCGCTCTTCATCTGTGATGTCATCCAGAGAGGATTCGTGAATAAAAAAAGACCCGTCAGGACGCCGGACGATATCAAGGGCCTTTCCATGAGGGTCATGGAGGGACCTATCTACACCGATATCTTCAAGGCACTGGGGGCTCAGACACGCACCATTCCTTTTGGAGAGGTCTATACCGCCCTTCAGCAGGGGGTTATTGACGCAGAAGATAACACCCTGGCCATGGCCATTGCCATGAAGTTCGTGGAGGTGGAGAAGTTTTACACCCCCCTGGGCCAGACAACGCTGGTTGGACCGGTGATCGGCTCACAGAAGATGTGGAAATCTTTGACGGACGAGCAAAGAAGGGTGATGACGGAAGCTCGCGCCAACACCGAAATCTTCGCATCGGTCTCGATGGCGGAAGAGGAGTCCCTCGCGATCATGGCCGCGGGAAAGAAATACGGCGTGAAGGTCGAGGAGCCGCTGACCGCAAAAGAATTGGCTGTATTTCGGGAGAAGACCAAGCCTGTTTACGCCAAATACAGAGACATCGTGGGCCCGGATCTTTTTGATCAAATTTTAAGATTGACCGAATTGTATGAAAAGTCCCGAGGAAGATGAGTGTGCCGCACCCGGGCGTTCGGCGACTCGGCTGAAGGCACGGGCTCCCGACCGGGATCATGCAACTGCTAGCCGCAGCGCCTCGGCGATGCGGCTAGCGTGAGAAATGTCTTACAAGTGTCAAGAATCGTAAACAGAGGAAGGAGAATCACGTCATGGCTGCCAAGATTGAACACATTCACTGGCCCAACGCCCCAAAGGTATGGATGCCCTATGCCCCTGCCATCAAGACGACTGGCGGATCCATGGTCTTCCTGGCGGGTGTAAACGCCGCCCCGGTGTACCACAGTCACCCCCACATCCCCGCAGAGTTTGAATCCATGCCCAAGGACATGGAGGGGCAGGCGATCGCAACCCTGGAGAATCTGAAAAGATCCCTGGAGGCGGTGGGGGCCGGCTTTGCGAATGTGGTCGTGGCCAATCGCTTTCTGACCGACCTTTCCCAGCAGGATGTCCTGAACAAGATATGGAACCGGTATGTGGGCGACAGCAAGCCGACCACCACCACGGTGCAGGTGGTGAAGCTTGCCACGGATCCTCGCTGCCTCGTGGAGATCAACGCCATTGCGGTTATTTGAACCCCGGCCCGAGGAATGGATTCCAGGTGTCAAATGACATGCGAGAAAAGGGCCGGGAGGTTCCGCGTGGCGCCTGTTCAAGGTGAGAAAATGCGTCCATCGGTTGTCGAGGCATCCAAGGGGGCCGGGCAATCGCGATTGGCTTATTCAATCGGACCCCCCCCTGAAGATATCAGCACACACGAATTGAGTGTCGAATCACGGAAGGAGATGTTGTTATGAGCTACACAAAGAAGCTGGCTAAATACTCAGTCGATCTGAAGTACGAGGATCTGCCGAAAGAGGTCGTGCACCAGGCCAAGAGGCTCACCATGCACACCCTAGGTGTCAGCCTGGCCGGGTCCTCAACCCCCCAGGGAAAACGGGCGATCGCCCTTGCCAAGGAAATGGGCGGACAAAAAAAGGAATCGACGCTCCTCGGCGACGGAGAGAAGGTCGGATGCGTGCAGGCAGGGCTTGCCAACGGCACCATCTCCGACGTCCTCGACTGGGAGGACTGCAGTTGGACGGGACACCCTTCCTCGGGGGCCATCCCGGGGGCCCTCGCGGTCGGGGAGAAACTCAAATCCTCGGGGAAGGATTTCATTACCTCGGTTGTCGCCTCTTACGAACTCTACGAGAGGATCGCCATGGCGGTCCAGCCCGGTCCCGATTTCGGCTGGATGAGCAAAGGATGGGGCCTCACGAGCTGGGTCATCTACTCCTCGGCCGTGGCCGCCGCCAAGCTCTTCCGCTTGGATGAAAAACAGATGGAGAACTTGATCGGCATTGCAGGGGCCATGACACCCACCATCAACGTCAACGTCCACCTGAGCAGGACCGATTTCTATCACTACCAGTGGGGCGTTGCCTGCTTCAACGGCATCACAGCGGCGATGGTCGCTCAGAGCGGCATCTCTCCCCTGCCCGACTATCTGGATGGCGACACCGGCTACTGGGTCACCATGACGGACAAATGCAAGTGGGACTGGCTCGACAAGGGTCTTGGAAAGCAATTTCTGATTTTGGAGACCTATTTCAAGCACTGGCCGACCAACATGTGGATCAATCAGCCTCTGGATTGCATGGACGCCATTATCCGGAAGCACCAGTTGAAGCCGCAGGATGTAGAAAAGATCATTGTGACGCCCAATGTCGAGAACCGGATGGCGATCAAGCCCGAGGGGTACAAGAGCATCGTGGATGCGGAATTCAGCATCCCCTACTGTCTGGCGGCCATTATGCACGACCCTGAGCCGGGTCCCAACTGGTACACGGAAGAGAAGAGAAACGACCCGAAGATTATCGACCTCTCCAAGAAGGTCAGTTTCCAGGGACCATTGGTGAAACTGCAGGAAGCGTTCGAGATGTTCCGTGAGGGGACCTACCCGGAGATGAGCGTCGAGGTTTTTACCAAGGGGGGGAAATCGTACAAAGAGACGAACAAGTTGCCCAAGGGACACCCCAGGAACATGATGACCGACCAGGAATTCCAGGACCGATTCAGGAGGCAGGCCTCATTTGCTTTGAAGCCCGCCACCATTGAGAAGGCGATCGACCGGATCATGAACCTGGATGGTGTGGAGGATGTCTCGGAGATCGGGAACCTCATGCACGACTGATCCGTCCTGCACCCCACCCGGCCTCCCCCAATCCTTGTCTTCCCCCGAGGGGGCAGGGGAGGGGGAGGATGCAGTTTTTGTTTACCCGAGCGGTGAGCACTGAACGTTGAACTACATTTCCCTTAAGGAGCCTGCTGTGGACGAGAGGATAACGGTTATTGGCGCAGGGGGTACCGGCCTGGCTGCCGCCGCGGATCTGACTCTGGCCGGGCACCGGGTGACCCTCTATGAGGAACCTGAATTCGAAAAGAACCTGAGGGTCGTCGCAGATCGAGGCGGCATCACGCTGACCGGCGCAGGCCGCACCGGGCGTGCGAAGGTAGACCGGGTCACTACCGACATCCGTGAGGCGTTGGACGGTTCGAAGGTCGTGTTGGTAGCCGTAGTCGCATCAAGGCACAGGCAGATCGGGCGGCTCTGTGCGCCGTTTCTGCAGGACGGTCAGGTGGTGGTCTTTTCCCCCGGAAATGCGGGGTCGCTGGTTCTTGCCGGCATCCTGAGAGATGCAAAACACTCTCCGCAGGTGAAGATCGCGGAGCTTGAAGGAAACCTTTATCCCTCTCGGGTCACGGGAGAGGCGGAAGCCATCATAGGCATGCCTTTTAAATCCAAATACATTTCAGCCTTTCCTGCAAGGGACACCCGAGAGGTGATCGCGACCCTGTCTCCTTTTTACGCGATGCAGCCGGCCGCGAATGTCATCGAGGCCGCACTCAACTCGCCGAACGTCGTCATTCACCTGGCCGCTTCGCTTTTGAATCTCAGCGCCGTTGAGCAGTCGGGGGGATCCTTCTACCTTTATAAAACCGGGTTGACCTCGTCGGTACTACGCTGCGTGGAGGCTATGCAAGAAGAGAAGCTGCGTGTTTTCAATGCATTGGGATACAATGAGCGATCGCCCCTGGATCACCTGAAGAAGGTGGCAAAGACGAAAGAGTTCCCGGAGTTCGATCTATTCAGAGGGCTTATAGGGCCGACCAGCGCCACGCACAGATACATCACGGAAGATGCTAGTACTGGTGTAAGCCTCATGATATCATTAGCCGAAATGCTGGGTGTCCCCGTTCCGACGGCGAAGGCGCTGGTTTCCCTGGCCTCCGCTATCAATCAGGTAGATTATTTCGGGGAAGGCAGGACCCTTAAGAACCTCGGCATGGCTCACCTGACCCCGGATCAATTGAACCGATTCCTGGTAGAGGGTGAAATGCCGCCGAACACGAGGACAGGCTGAAATGGCCAAGTCTTTTGTGCGGTTTTTGAATCACCTGGAAGAAATCGCCCTGGTGTATGTCTCTCTGGCCCTGGGCTGCCTGATCGTGCTCGAAATCTGCCTGCGATCCACGGGTATCACCGCCTTCTTTTGGCTCGAAGAACTGGGCAGGTACATTCTGGTCTTTACCACCCTGTGCGGGGCCAATCTTGCCGTGAGATACAATGACCACCCGGCTATGACGGCCGTGGTGAGCAGTCTGCCGTCCCCCGTGTCCCATGCCGTCATGGCCTTGGTGAGTC